>JAAOYD010000071.1 GCA_018221165.1 Candidatus Woesearchaeota archaeon
AGCGATGGTGATTGCTCTGGCAGCACGCCAAAATGCGATGTTGCCCTTGGAGAATGCTTTGAATGTCTCCTCGATGATGATTGCGCCTCAACAGAATACTGTGACGAAGGAAGCTGTGAAGAAACCACTCCTAGCACAATCACCGACATGGTCATAACCAAGAACACCGTTCTTTTCAAAGTAGGAGGGACCTATGATTGTGGAGCTGGGCCATCACCCCTTTCCTCCCCTGCAATCAATGGCTTTGTCTATGATGAGGACACAGGAGCTATCTATGCGAATGACCATGCAGGCATGACACGTTTCCTGGTCAACAAACTACAAGCACCCACAGTAACAATCAAAGACTTGCATGGCGGTTCTGTATCGCAGTGTCAGATTAACAATGCTGCGCAGACAGTTTCCAATTGTATTGCGATTAATGGTGACACCGCCGGTTGTGTCCCGCCACGAACGTACGCACCAGTTATGGCTGGTGAAGGAGTTGTCTACGTCGAAACAACCAGCTCATTGAGCCATGAAAACTCACACCTCCTTTATTCTGATACTGATGGTAGCTTCGATCTCAATGTCGAATTTGGCACAGCGAAACGAATCACGACACCCTTCATCGTTGCACGAGGCAACAACAATGGTGACGCTATTATTGCTGGCATGACTGGTTTCAAAGGCAACTACCTCCAGTTCTTTGACACAGGTAGTAAACGCTACGGTCTTCTCGCCGTCGGAGCAGGATACACAACCAGCGTTACACTCACCAACCTCCGTCTCATCGACCTGACGAACACCTTCAATCCTGTTGATCTTGGACCACTCTCACAACACGCCGACCTCTATAAGCTCATAGCCCCTCTGTGCAGTGCTTCAGGTTCGTGCTACCTTTCTGTTCTTGAGCGGACTATGCGGAGTGCCACTCCAGAAAAACACACAATTCTCAAAGAAGGCAGTCAATACGTGCTGTATGATTATACCAATCCAACAGCCGTCACCGAGCTCGACCGCTTCTCGTGCAGCAGTCTTTTCTGTTATGAAGGGCCAGTTCTGGGATTGCGAGATACTCTTGGCGCAGTGTTAGAAGGAGACACGATCTATGTTCACATTCCTGGCGGGGCAGACTACAGTGCAATCGTCAAAAAAGACTATCCAGAACTTAATCCATTGAAAGTAAACAAATGCCACGACCGAGCCACCAAACCCTGTTACTTTGGTCAAATATGGAAGCATAAGCTCGGAACAAATGGCTGGCAGAAAGCAGCAGATATACCTGGTACACTCGTTCAGATTCGTGATGGGAAGGCTTGGCTCTTCGGAACAGGTTATGGCTCGCACACAGGACCTGATGGTATCTACGACCCAAATCAACTTCATTCAATTCCCTACAGTACGAACACGTACAACGCGAATATCTTCCCAGGATATCGACTCAAGGTCTATGACCTCACAGATGGTAGCGAGCTCTTGCATGAAGAACTCAAAGTGCCTATTGATGTGTTTAGGCCAAAAATGACCAACTCACCATCCTTAGCAGTCATGGAGAAGGGTGGCAAGTACTATGTGTACATCTTATACTGGGCTATAGCTAACTCACCCAATCACTATAATTATCTTATTGGCCATGAGGTCAGCGCTTGTAGCGGAGCAAGCTGCAACGTCGGTAGCATACCGTTAACAACCACGACCGGAGCAATAGTTACTGTCGGTGGCAGTGGTGGTTCTGGTGGTGGCGGCGGCACTGGAGCTGTATGCGGAAATGCCATTAAGGAGACTGGCGAAGCCTGTGATCTTGGTGATGCCTCGCATGGTGATGGTAATGGTGTTTGTCAAAAAACCTGCAGTGCTATGTGTACTCTGAACAGCTGTGGTGGCGGTGGCGCTTGTACGTGTTCTGGTCAAGGTTATGAATGTGATTGGCAGAGTATTTGTGGTGCTGTTTCTCCTACAATGTGCGGAGTTTGTCCAACAGGAGAAGAATGTAATACTGCTGGGAAATGTGAAGATGCAGCTCCAACAACAAAGACTATTCAGAAGAAGGTTGAAAGTTCTCCTGGAAATGTTATTACTTATGGTGGAGTGGTCTGTCCAATCGAAAAGACTTGTGCGATGTGGACGAGTGGCTGTCTTTCAACAGGTGTGGTTCCGGGTTATTCTAACCTTCTTTGCACCAGTGATGGAGTTACCCGTGTCTGCAATCCTGCTATGGTTACGGAAACAAGAGGAATATACACATGCGCTTATCCAAATGGTGCCTATGGGTGGACAACTGGTGGTGGCGGCCCAGGATCTTCTTAGTTGCGCAATGCAACTTCTCACAGAAATCTTTTCTCGCTCTCATTAGTTTTTGGTAAGCTCTCCTCACTGGTGTTCGGGAGGTTACTTTTTTCACGGCAACCTTTATAAACCCCCCTCTGTCTCTGGCGTTCATAAGAGCCGAGAGTGGTACGTATGGGCGAAATCGCACTGAAAAGCATCGGATCCCTTCAGAAGGGTAACTATATCCTTATTGACGGAGTTGCGAGCATCGTTTCAAGCACGCAGACCAGCCGACCAGGCAAGCACGGCCACGCCAAAGTGCGCATGCAAGCTGTGGGTATGATTGACGGCCGCAAGCGCGAAATCGTCATGCCAGGCCACGACAAGGTCGAAGTCCCTATCATCGGCAAGAAGAACGCCCAGGTCCTCAGTGTAAGCGGTACCCACGCGAACATCATGGATATGGAGACCTACGAGACCTTCGACCTGGAAGTGCCTGAAGAGCTTCAGGGCAAGGTCAGTGAAGGCGACACAGTCCTCTACTGGCTAATCATGGACGACAAGGTCATGAAGCAAGTTATGCAGAAAGGATGATACTATGGTAAAATTCCCTGAAGCAGACAACCGATGGTTCAAGAACGTGTTCATCTGTCGAAGATGCAAGAGCAAAACTCGCGCTCCCATCCTCAAAGTCCTCGCTGGCAAGATTAGCTGCCGCAAGTGTGGCGGTAAGGCCCTTAGGACGAAGCGTAAGAAGTAAATATCTCGCGTTCAAAACTTTCTCCTAGCAGAAGCTTTATAAACGCCCTTTCGCGATTCTCTCCCATATGGACATCCTCAATTTCTTTCTTGGCACGAAAGATTTCTTCACCGCTAACAAATGGACCTTCATCTTTTACGCCGCTGTTGTCTATCTCATCTATGCCAACAGGGAAAAGCTTGATTGGCAAGCGAAGTTCATTGGCCTTTACCGTACCAAAGTCGGTTTGAAGCTTATGGAACGCTTGGGCAAGCACGAGCGCTTCTTCAAAGTGTTCGGCTACATCGGCGTCATCGTTGGTTTCATTGGTATGCTCCTCATTACCATTCTCATCTTCAAAGGAGTCTATGACTTCTTCTTTATTCCAGAAGCGCCCCCGACAGTGTACCCAGCCTTACCAGGCATTAGTGTTCCAGGCATTGGCAAGATTCCCCTGGTGACCGGTTGGATCGCGCTCTTCATCGTTATCGTCATCCACGAGTTCAGTCATGGTGTGGTGAGCAGGGCACACAAGATTCCTGTGAAGAGTTCAGGACTCGTCGTGTTTGGCCCGCTGGGAGGAGCGTTCGTCGAACCAGACGAGAAGAAGCTACAGAAATCCTCCGCTTGGACACGCCAGAGTGTCTTCGCCGCAGGACCGTTCAGCAACATCGTTAGTGGCTTACTCTTCTTCCTTATTATCCTTTTTGTCATGGCGCCCATAGCAGGTTCAATGACGAACCAATTTGGTGTTCAGCCAGTCAGTATTTTTGAAGGGACGGGCGCGGCGGATGCCGATCTCCCAACAGGTGTCACGGTCACGATGGTGAACCATGAGCCGGTCATGAACATGTATGACCTCTCCACCAAGCTCTCAACGCTCATCCCCGGAGAAATAGTTGTCCTCACTACAAGTACTGGCGATGAGCATGACATCCTTGCAGGACCACATCCTGATGATGAAACCAAGGCCTACCTTGGCGCGCAATTCTCCACAGTCACGGAACCAAAGATTGACACCTGGTGGTACCGAACGTTAATCATGGTCGTTGGTTGGCTCTCCTGGCTCTTCCTGTGGACCTACTTCTTCAGCCTGGGTATCGGCTTGGCGAATCTGCTTCCTATCGCGATTACGGACGGCGGTCGCATGTTCCAAATAATCACGAACAAGTTCTGGGGGAAGAAACGCGGTAACCTTATCTGGATGCGTGTCGGCTCGGTAGTGCTTATCATCATTGTTCTCTTGCTCATCGGCAGCATCGGCAAGCAGATATTCTAAAGCCTTAAAAGTCCCTTATAGCTTCTCTTCTCCATGGCAGAGCTCACTGTAATTATCGTTGGCATCGAGCATCCTGGTAATCTAGGAGCGGTAGCCAGAGCCATGAAGAACTTTGGTGTGGCGAAGCTCGTGCTCGTGGACCCGAAGTGCAGTGTTGACGAGGAAGCGAAGAACCGCGCGAAATGGGCAAATGCAGTACTCGAGAACGCGACAACAGGTGGACTCGAGCTGCTCGAAGAGTTTGACCTGGTCGTCGGCACGACTGCTGAGTTAGGCAACGACTTCAACCTGCCTCGCACACCACTCTTTCCAGCACAGCTCGCGGAGCGGCTCGCGAAAGTAGATGGGCAAGTCGCGCTTGTCTTTGGGCGGGAAAGCGACGGTCTGACGAATGAAGAACTCGGAAAGTGCGACCTCACTGTCACTATCCCTGCGAACGAGGAGTATCCCGTTCTCAACCTCAGCCACGCGGTGGCGGTCACACTCTATGCTATTACTAGCCACGAGGACTGGATAGAAGAGCGCTACCCACTCGTCAGGGCTACTGAGAAGCGGCAATTGCAGAAGATGCTCGACGAGACTCTCGATTCGATGAGTTTCCAGACAGCTGAGAAGAAGGAAACACAGCGTATCCTATGGAAACGGCTCATCGGCAAATCCTTCCTGACACAACGCGAAGCCATGGCATTGCTAGGTTTCCTCAAGAAAGCACGGAAATAGTTAAAAAGGAACACTGTGCAGGAAGGTCCATGCGACTCCTTACAGCCATCTTTCTCCTCCTCATCCTTACAGCCTGTGGCACCCAGAATCTCGCAGGAGGCGCCTATACGTCAGGAACCGTGCCCACTGGCTACGCGCCGCCCTGGAACGTCTTCGATGATGATGTCTTCCTCACAGCAGATGTTGAAGCGGTTGATGCGACGACAGTCGAGCTCACCATAGACGCTTCACACGATGCTATGATATTCTATAAGGAGTTCTATGTCTACGACAAGAGCGCGACAGACAACTGGACAGTCTACGAGTTCGACGAGGACAACGAGCAGGGATGGATTGCTGGCGATGCGAGCGTGACCCTCACCCTCAATACCTCCTCACTTGATGCGGAGAGCTGGGTGCTCGTCTACGCCTGCGCCGACGATGATGGCGCATGGAAATGTGGTTGTTTCTCAGCGGATGACCCAAAATGCGCGAAATGGAGCGTCCAGAACTTTAGTGTGGATATCGTTGTCGCCGGAAATGAGTGCTCAGCAGCCTTCAACGGCCCACGAAGCGGCAGTTGCGCAGATATTACCGCATCATCATTCACCGCAACGTGGACACCGTCCTCATCACATTCTGTGAACGCTACGTCCGACCGTCAGTTGCTACGTGTCAGCACAAACCTCCTTGACGTCAAGCGAGGCTGCCCCGCAGGAAATTCTGACTGCGTGGTGAAAGAGGACGACCTCCCCTGGAGCGACGATTCCTACGAGGTCACCGGTCTCGAGGCGGAGACGACCTATCACGTTAGAGCCGTCGCGCTCTGCTCGAATGGCACGCCGTCCTGGCGCGATCTGATTTGGAACTGCACGACGGACAGCGTTCCTGGCTGTGTCGATGGTGACAGCGATGGCTACAGTGACAAGGTGTGTGGAGGAAGCGACTGCAATGATACCAACTCTGCTGTCAATCCCGGAGCGACGGAGATTTGCGACAACGGCGACGATGACGACTGTGATGGCGACACTGACGAGGACGATACCGACTGCGAAGGACCTATCGACGACTGCCTACTCTCCGCTGATGAGATAGACCCTGATGCATCAAGGGACACCTACGTCATCGACCAACCGAACGGCAACGGCTATTGGCTAGTCACCACAGAAGGAAGCAACCAGGACGGCGACGTCATCATCGACACCCTGGACAGCACGTTCGCTCTTACCGATACCTTACACCTCCCTGATGATGGCTATGAGCGGGTCCTAATAGGTGATGCCATCGATACCGGCGACGGCACGCTGATGGCTTTGGTCTACCTGAACCCCTCGACTACTGGCCCTGAGCCGATTAAGCTCATTAAGATGGGCGGGTCTCTCTCTGAGGAATGGCGTCTCACCATCATTGCTGATCGCGACAACGCCTGGCCCTTGGACCTCTTCCCGACAGCTAATGGATACGCACTCCTTGTCGGTCCGAATACCGTCACGAATGCCACAATCCATGCGATATCCCCCTCGGGAACAATTCTCGGTTCGCATCAGATCCCTGAAAGGTGGGAGGGAGCCTATTTGAGCTACAGGCAAGGCGCCTATCTCGACGGCTACTACATTACCGGCTCTGCTGCTTCTGATGAGCCATTCATCTATGCTTTGTCGTCCAGCTTCGCTGAGCAGTATTATCAGGGATACGAGAACAACACCCTCTCAACCCCTTATCCGCGGATAGTGTCAGATGCCGATTCGCTCTATCTCTTCTATCGCGGTGAACTGAGCGGAGAGCGTGTCCTCAAGCTCATGAAAATAGCGCCTGCAACCGGTTCGGTCATCAACGACAAGACAATACAACTAGGGACTGATTTCGCCAACAACGACCACATCGCAATCCACGATGACTATGTCTATATTGCGGGGAAATTCAACTATTCCAGCTATAACGGCAACCGCTTCCATGCCAAGCTCGACGACAATCTCAATTTCATCTGGAGCTATGTTGAACCGAGACAGTATGCTTGGTTCATGGCCACGAGTAGCATCAAGGTTGGCGATGAGGTCTTTTTCTCCCTGGTCAACTCCCAATCACGCCTCTTCGACGACACATGCGCTCGGAACGACCTACAATAACGTTTAAAAATACCATTCTCCAGAATAGGCCTATGCGGCCTCTTGATGACCAGAAGAGCCTCCTGCTCGCGCTCTCCATACTCTTCGTGTTCGTTTTCCTCTTCCTCGTCAGCCCGCTCCGCGTCAACCTCGCGGGCTATGGCTATGCTGGTATCGCCGACGTTCCCACCAAGTATGCTCCGCCGTGGAACGTGTTCACCAACGAGGCATTCTTCACCGTCGACGTCCTGGAGAGCGACATCTCACCAGGCGACGATGTCACGCTTGACATTATGCTCGACGAAGAAGGTATGATTTTTTACAACGACTACTATGTCTATCAGAATATCTCAGGCACGAGGGACTGGTACAAGTACGAATTCAGCACCGACAAGACCTGGCTCATCGATAGCGCAACCGACACAATAACGCGGCCTGAAACAAAACTCGACGCTGAGAACTGGGTACTAACTTATGCGTGCAGCTGGCAGAGCGGCGCTTGGCTATGCGGCTGCCGCACCACGAGCGATTGCGCGAAATGGAGCATTCAATCATTTGACAAACCAGCGATGTGCGCAGACGAAACGCTCTGCATCAGTCGTTCTGACGGTGACAAGTTCTGCAGCGCGGACAACGCGAGCGTTCTGATGTGTGATTTGAAGAGCGACGGCTGTCTTGATGTCGAGACAACGGATACCTGCACTGGAATTGAACAATGCCTTGTGAGTGGCATTACTGTGGAATGTGCTGAATGTCCCTCTTCTGAGCCTGATCCTTCAACTATTGACTGTAACACGACTGATGTTGGTGAATTGTGTGATGGGAGTGACTACAGCGTTAATGGCACCTATTGTGCAGGAACTGCTACTTGTGTCGATATGGAGTGCGTGACTACGTGGTTCGAGGACGATGATGGAGATAACTACGGCAACGATTCGGTGACATCTGATGCGGCGACGCAACCAGCAGGGTATGTTGATGATAACACTGATTGTGATGACGGCAATATCAACATCCATCCTGGCGCTGTCGAAGAATGTAATCTAAATGATGATGACTGTGACGGTTCGATAGATGAGAATCCTGACACTATCTGTACCACTGTCGGTGAGACCTGTGTGAGCGGAACCTGCGTCGGATGTGTTGTCGATGGTGATTGCGATGACACCAATCCCTGCACAACTGATATGTGCAACAGCGGCACTTGCAGCAATACGAACAAGGCAGACGGGACGAGCTGTTCTCCGCCGGCAGGCGGCGAATGTCAAGCGGGGAGCTGTCAAGCAGCGAACAGTTGTACTAATCCTCCTTACCCGCATTGTGAAGGAGCCAGCTTGTACTACTACTACATCACCTGTGTCGGTAACGTCGAGAATTCTGAATACTGCGGCTTCGCGGTGTGGTGCGATATCGCTTCCTGCGGCGGTTGTTGCGGCAACACTGAATGCAGCGACGGTGTTGACAACGATGGTGATGGCGCCACTGACATGAGCGACGGCGGTTGTAGTTCGCCCAGCGATGACGATGAGACGAATTGTGGTGATGGCGCTTGTGAAGGCGGCGAGACTTCAGGAACCTGCCCTGCTGATTGTGGAAGCGGCGCACTCCCTGACTTGACATCATCAGCAGAAGCGACCGGCGATGGCATAACCATGACCATCTGCAATCAAGGGGGTCCAGTGACTGGTGTCACTTTTTTCGATACGCAATGGCAGGTTGGCCCACCCACAGGTACGACATGGTGCAATTCAGTCCACTGGGATGGTTTCTCTGTTAACGTCATCGACGAACCGGGAGAGTGCTATGATGAGTTCCATGACCAAGCATCATTGGCTTGGTACGGCTCTTTAGGATGCACGGTGGATACGACTCCTGGAAACGAGATTCGCTTCAAAGTCTTCACGGACAACCAGTATGACATCGCTGAATCGGATGAGAACAACAATATCTGGGAAGGTGTCATCTGCATCGGCGGTGGCGACTGCAGCGGTCCTGACCCTGACGTCGACACTACGCTGTGCAACGACGTTGATACGACTGACATGACGACCCCTGATGAGGGTATCGATGTGGGCGACGGTTACAAAGGTTCAGGTATCCTGAGAGCACAACCCCCGTGCTGCGGCGACGATGTGAATGAGTGGATGATAGAACGTACTATTGAGGCAGGGCCTGGTACTTACAGTCAGCAAGGCTATTACATGTGCTGTGATGATGCTTCCGACTGTCCGATATGGACTGAAGGCTGCGGCACCTATGATACTGTCTTCACAGACAATCTCTACTGCGGCGCAAATCATATCGTGAGCGTGTGTAATCAGAACTTCGAATGCGATTATACTCGTGGCGGAAACACTTGTGTCTGGGATCCTGCGCAGACAGACTCTGATAAATGGGGTTGGGTGCCATCGGGCTCGTTGCCGTCGGAGAACTGTACCGATGGCTACGACAACGACTGCGATGACAAGATTGACTGCGCTGACACTGATTGCACCTCCGACCCTGCTTGCGCCCAAGCTGGTAACCTGTGGGTATACCGAGTAGGAGCGGGACAATTGGATAGTGGACCTCGAAGCAGAATTGTTGTTATTGTTTGCAGCGATGATGCGGGAATCAATCCTGCAGACTTTACTCACACCGCTGATGTGCTTTTCTCTAGCACGGGAGATAACACTGTTAGATTATATCCTTTTACCGGTTCGGGAAATTCATTGTCAACATACAGGGTCGGCCCTGTTTGTCCAAGTTCGCAGCAGAAGAAATTCTACACACAAGAGCTCAACACAGAAGATGATTATGTCTCCGTCGAATTTCAAGTTGACTCTGATGAAGAACTCTCTGAAACGAACGAGGGCGACAACAATGTATTATATACAATCCCTCTTGATTTCTATAACAATGATAACTGCGGAGCCCACGGTGAATGGCCTTGCGACAACGCTGACCCGACGAAAGGCAAGAAATGCTACGATCAGACAGAAGCTGAGTGTGGTGCGACTTGCGACGGTACGCGTACTCTCTGCGGCGACGGTGGCTGCTGGACTAGTTGTAGTTGAAAAGAGGAACTAAGATGAAAGGCACACATCACGATTTAATACTCGTCGTCGTGTTTATCGCTGCGGCGCTGGCGCTATTACTAGTTGCGCAATTTGTGTTCTGATTATTTCTTATCTAAGAAAGCTTTGACTTCTGCTACATTGTTCGTTTTGGCTTTCGGGCCGAGCTTGTAGAAAACACGTTCCGCTTCTGGCCCCCAAGAGTAGCTGCCACTGGTTTTCTTGACGCCCGCTACTTCGAACTCACCGATGCTCTTCCCCTTGGCGAGATGATAGTAGATGACTCTGAGCGTAACGGGTGCGAAAATCTCTCGATAGGCCTTGTAGAGCTGATACCCATAGGCTTCACCCATAAAATGGAGAATCTCAATGAGGTTCTGTCTTATGACAGAGCGAGTAGGGCGACCACGTTTTCCCATAGTGCAACACCCGACTCAGGCCTTTTTAAAGATTTCTTTTCCCTATGGCAACGATACCATTATAAAGTCGTGGTTTCTGTCAGCAATGGGGGCATTCATGAAGCTTTTTGTTCTTAGTAAGGAGAATATTGACATATCCAAAGCAGAGGCTGAGCGACTCCACAGCGAGGAGGGAAGGCTCATTGAGAACCTTTTGTTCTTGGATGTCGATTGGAAGCCAGGCTTGGCTTTTACGAGGAGTATTCATGAGGTGTTGTTTGAAGTTGAGGGTGCGGGATTGGATGAGGCTGCTGGGAGCTTTGCTTGGCATGAACAGGTTGAGTCGCCCTTTGCCATTAGAGCTTATGGTCTTGTTGACGAGAAAACCTTCGCAGGATATGTTTGGAGAGCACTGGAAACAGCTGGGAAGGAGGCTAGCGTTGACCTCACAAAGCCGAAAACCCTCATCACACTCTATTCTATCGACGAGAAAGTGTATGTGACGAAGCAGTTATGGGTGAATGAGGAGAGGTTCTTTGATAGACGAGCACA
>JAAOYD010000072.1 GCA_018221165.1 Candidatus Woesearchaeota archaeon
AACTGCATCGCTGTTTCAAGATCCTCAGCGAGAATAGGAGCGAGTTCACCCACTTCAACAGTAATGGCCTCAACCTCCCCTTGGGCTGTCGCTGCTTTGACAATATCCTGCACATAGACCTGCTCGTGGGTCAATCGCCCCACTTCCACTTCACAGTACAGCCCAATGCTCGCTGTTCTGCAACCTCAGGGTCGAGGCGAGAGCCACTCAACACAGTAGAAATCGCTATCTTCAAAGACGGGTCCTTCACCTTGTCACGGTTGCGCCAGTTGTCATCGATACGGCCACGGTAGCATAATTTCCTATCCTTGTCGAAGAGGAAGACTTCTGGTGTGACCTCAGCACCATACTTCTTCGCCACCTGCTGGGTCTTGTCACGCAAGTAGGGATAGGGAAAATGCTTTTTCTCTGCACGCTTCTTCATACCTTCGAGAGAATCTTGTGGATAGCCTTCCGCTTCGTTGGGACAAATCGCAACGAACTGCACCGCCTGGACGCTGTAGAAATTCGCCAGCTCGATAAGCCGGTCCTCGTAGGCTTGGGCGTAGGGACAATGATTACAGGTGAAGATGACCACCAGGACGCGTTTCGATACCCACTCGCTCAGCGAATGGTCTGCACCATCTACGCCTGGCAGTGTGAAATCAGGCGCCTCATCCCCTATCTTCAAGCCGACGTATGCCACCCCAGAGAGAGTAAGACTACCTGGATATTTAATGATTCTGACGAAAACCCTATAAACGGGGCTTTCATCCCCAGCCTATGCTTGTTGGGATAGTGGGGAAGCCTTCTTGCGGGAAATCGACCTTCTTCAAGGCCGCGACACTCGCAGACATCGAGATAGCAAACTATCCGTTTACGACAATTAAACCGAACCACGCCGTGGGCTTCGTCAAAGTCAAAGACCCAGCTGTTGAGTTCGGAAAGAAATCTGATCCGCGTATTGGCTACGTCCATGGGGAATGGCGATTCGTCGCTGTTGACTTGATTGACGTTGCAGGTTTAGTGCCCGGGGCGCACGAAGGACTTGGGCTGGGAAAAGAATTCCTGAATGATTTAAACCAAGCTGATGCATTGATTCACGTTATTGATGTTTCTGGGAGCATAAACGAAAAAGGCGAGGACGTCGAGATCGGCAGCTATGACCCGAAGGACGACGTCGCTTTCTTGGAAGCCGAGCTGGACCACTGGTATCTTGACATCATGATGAAAGGCTGGGATAAGTTTGTACGACAATTAGTGCAGGAGAAACGACCATTCGCAGTCGCGCTCGAGAAGCAATTGTCTGGCTTGCGCGTTACCGAAGACATGGCAAATAAAGCAATCAAAGTATTGTCCTTGGACGCTGAGAAACCGTACGAATGGAGTGATGAAGAGAAACTTTCGTTGGCGCGCAGTCTTCGCCAGCAGAGCAAGCCCATGATGATAGCGGCGAACAAAGCCGATAAAGAGGGTGCGTGGGAGAACTACGAAGCGCTGAAAGAAGCTTTTCCTGATTACCATGTTATTCCGTGTTCAGCTGAGTTAGAGTTGGCGCTGAAGGAAGCAGGAAAGCACGCAATCATTGAGTATATTCCAGGAGAAAAAGAATTCACGATAAAAAAAGAAGATCTGAACGAAAAACAAAAACAGGGATTGGGTTTTATTAGTGATTTTTTGGAGCAACGCGGCTCGACAGGCGTGCAAGACGTGCTGAATCACGCAGTGTTTGAGTTGTTGCGATACAAACCCATCTTTCCCGGCGGTGTTGGTAAGCTGGAAGACAGCGACGGGAACGTCATCCCAGATTGTTTTTTGATGCCACCAACAACTACCGCATTGGAGTTCGCGTTCAAACTGCACACTGACTTCGGCAAGAACTTCATCAAGGCTATCAACGTCCGCACAAAACTACCTATTGGGAAAGACCACGTCCTCGCAGCAGGAGATATCATAGAAATAATGGCGAATAAGTAGTTTTATTTCTTCCCAGCCTTAAGCACTGGATAATCTTCATCGCCTTCGACCACGATTCTGGCCTTCGGCTCGCCCTTGGGCGCGGCCAACTTCGCGACGCCGTACTTCTCTAGCAGGTTCTTGTATTCGATGAAGTCGTTGCTCTTCTTGAAATCATCACGAGCGCGCTTCGGCAGCTTCGCCAGCCACTTATGAACGAGCTTCAAGACACGCTTCACGTCCTCATCGATGCGCGGCACAACTTCTTCCGCGATGTACTCCAACTCCTCAGCCTTGCGGTCCATGCGACGCCTATGCTGAAAACCACGGAGTGTGTTCAGGAAACGGTCAATTAACGATTCGCGAACTTCTTCCAGCTCCTCCACCATCTCAGGATGAGCCTCTTCCGCAGCCTCGACACGTTCAATCTCGACTTCCATCGCTTCCAAACGAGTCATTTCTTCTTCTGAGAGATCCTCAGTCACAATTTCCTCTTCTTTCTTGAAGAGACGCTCCCAAAGCGTCGGCTCTCGGTCCTCGAGGACATGCACAGAATCAGTCTTGAGCCCTTCGGGCACCTCCTGGGGCTCCTCCTTGACCGGCTTGGGTTTCTTCCGCTTGATGCTGAAGAGGCCAGTGCCTTCTTCCTTGGCCCGTCGTCCGGAGAGATACTTATCGAGATCCTTATTGATGCGTGCGATAATAACCACCTTGAATTCTGTAGAGAAAACTCAGTGAGAGGGCTATTTAAAGTTTGTGGGTAGGCCACCGTCGCCAAACTCTCCCTCCGGTCGAGCATCAGTCGGCCATTCGCGATTATGGCTACGCCATGCTCATAGCCGGTCTTGACTCAAGACGGTGTCCGAGAATAAGGTTCAACCCCCAAAGCTGCTCTTGATTAAGTCCATGAACCACGGCAGGTCAACCGTGCTGATGTATGGGCTGACATACTTGATGAAGTATTTGAAGCCAATCCAGAGCAGGACGAATTTGATGATCTTGCCAATGGCTGTATAGAGCATGAGGCGCATGTAACCATAGCGGACCGCGCCGAGAAACACTGTGAAGGGCTCTATGGGGAAGGGGATGACATTACCGACGATGACGATGAACGCTCCAGCCTTAGCAATCTTCTGCTGGAACTTATGATAGGTTTCCTCCTTCATGAACCATTGCAGAATCTTCGGGCCGATGAGCCAGCCGATAAAGTAGTCAATGGTGATGCCAAGCATGTTGCCCAGGAGGGTAATAGTCAATATCTGGACAAAATAGTAATTCAAACCGAGGTAATAGAGGAAAATAATTTCTACCGGCAACGCGATGAAGAAAAGCGCGCCGAAAAACGCCGCGTAGAACAGACCGAGGAGCGAGCGAGCAGCAATCTCCGCCTCGATGGCCAGATAAATCGCCCAGATTGTGTCATTCTGCTGCATGAGCGCGAAGAGCTGGGTCTTAATCCAACCAAAGAAGAAATACACGAGGACGATGATAAGAATCCAGAAGGCCCACTTGAGATAGCGCTTCCGCTTCTCCTCAGGTGTCAATGGTCGCTTCTTCGGCTTTCGCTTCTTCGGTGGTGGACTCAACGGTGGCGGAGTCGCAGCAGCCACTGGAGTACGCGAGCGCTCTACAGGCACAGGCTTTGGCGCGGTTCGGGTCTGCTGACGCTCCTTGAGATAATGCTGGCTCTGCGAGCCATGATGCGTTCGTTGAGAACCAGTAATTACAGGCATAGAGAGAATAACTCACTGGCCAGTTTAAAAAAATGTTGATTCGGGCACAAAGCTTGAAATGGTCATTTTCCGGACACTGGACAGGCTCGCGCAGCGCTTATAAGCCTCTTTCTCCTCCAAATCTTTGCTTTCAGAGTCCTTATGAAACCAAGATTTGAAGTCGAAAAGAACAAGAAAGTCAATAGGCAAGTTCAGAAGCCTGTTACCTACTCTGCTGATTTAGCTGAGATAATGGGTATTATGCTTGGAGATGGATGTCTTTACAAAGACAAAAAAGGAAAGTATCATACAATTGTTTCCTTTCATCTCAGAGAGAAAGCGTATTTTGCTCATGTAGAGAATCTTTTTACGAACTACTTTGACAGCTATAAATTTAATATGCAAAAAAGCCATAATGAACGATTTCTCAAAAACGTCTCAGTTAGAGTAGGGTTGTATCTTGAGCAAGCAGGACTTATTCATGGAAACAAACTAAAAACTGGAGTGGATATGCCTAATTGGATACTGTTCGAGAAGAAATATATCATCAGATTCGTCAGAGGTTTCTTCGACACCGACGGCAGCATTTACAGAAAATATGACCAATACGCTCAAATACAAATAAAATTGGCAACGAGAAATATGCTAAAATCACTGAGAACTTGCTTTTGTATTCTTGGTTATCATCCAACAAAAATCCAATATGAAAAATCAGGAAAAGTAAAACATGCCTGGAAATTTTATCTATCCAGACAGAAAGAGATAGACAGATTCTTCACAGAAATACAACCAGCAAACAGAAAGCATAATCTTAGATATAAAAAAATAAGAATGGGGACGCCGCGATTCGAACGCGGATCTATAGGTATCACCATCCCAAAGCGGGACATACCTTTGACTTAATCATTGGCCAAAGCCTCATCGCTCCAAGATGCTGGAGCCTATTATTCTAACCAGGTTATACTACGCCCCCAGGGCATCTATCAAGAGCAACGAAGAGTTTAAAAAGCTACCTCTTGAAGAAGGAGCAGCATGGATTGGCTTATCTACATCCTCGCAAGTGCCATTCTCCTCAGCGTGTATACACCCTTGATGAAGCACGCGCTTGCCCATGAAAAAACCGAGCAAATCATCGCCATCTACCCCCTTGTTGCAGCAGCAATTATTCCCTTCATCGCAGACATTGACTACGGCATTATGCTTACCTCAACAGGGTGGTTGCTCTTCCTGAAAGCTTTCGCTATCGGACTCACTTTGTTCTGCGCGAATCTCGCTTTAGAACGCATGCCGGTGAGCATCTACGCACCCTTGCGAAACTTCAGCCCTGTCATCCTCCTCTTCCTCGGCTGGTTACTCCTCGGTGAAAGCATTAGTATTATCCAAATCTTCGGCTTAGTCCTCATCGTCGGTGGTGCCCTCTTCCTTGATGTTGATATTCGCAAGCGAGGTCAAATGCAGAAACTCAAGAAGTTCTTCAAACACCGCACTATGCTCCTCATACTACTCGCCTCTGTTGCAATCAGCTTCTCCCCTATCTTCGATAGATTGATTCTCAAACAGACAGACACGATGACCGCACTGTTCTGGTATCTGCTCATCATGGCTGCAATGTTCTGGGTTGTCACTATTGCGCGGACCCATTCACTACCAGTACAACACATCGAAAAGAACGAATGGCCATGGCTCATCATCATGGGACTCGTCATTCTCGGCAGCGATTACCTTTACTTCAAGGCTATCCAAATACCAGGAACCATCCTTGTTGTGATTGTTGGTACTCGGCGGTTGAGCAATCTCTTCACCACCATCATTGGCGGCAAGCTTTTTCATGAGGACCACATTCTCTACCGCAGCATGATGTGTCTGCTGATGATTATCGGCACAGTCTTGCTTGTTGTGTGAAATTGAAGGGAAAGGTTTATAAACCCTCTGAGACGAGAAACACTTGTTACCCCCGATGACTAAAATAGCGATACCCTCTGATAAACACTTCTTTCTCCACGACGGTGGTAGCCTTGGCAGTGTCGAGGAATTGTTCGCAGAATTGCAGACAATGGAGCCACATGTTTACGGACACCACGTAAGTGCTGAACGAAATGACTTCGCAAATTGGACACGCGACGTCATGAGAGATCGATTTCTAGCAAAAAATATTGAATTGTGTCGAGATAAAGATCAACTTCTGAAATTACTTTTTATGAACTTGTTTAGGTAGAATATCAAAAATCTGACGACCAAAACGCGCCTTCTTATCTGCAGCCGTGTGAACAAGAAGTTCTGCTTCTGGAACAGGCGAGACAATACCGCGCCCTCTCAACCCATCTATGAAACGTACAAAAATACCTTCGTCAGTACGAACAAAATCTCCCGAAATACGGTTATAGTTCACAGGAACTCTAGTAATAATCTGTTTAGTAAAATCTTTAGGATCAGGTAAGCAACTACCCACTACAAACTCAGAATTTGAAGCAGGATTGGCTAAGTAAATAGCGAGCGGTTTCCCGTTTGTTGGATGGAATATCTCAATTGGCATCTGTCTATCAAAATGTTCGTAATCAAGAATTGCGTCAATAGTCTGTTCAGAAGCAAGAGTTGTATTATAAAATAAATGTTGAGGAACAGGAGAGCGATCTCCAAAAGTTCTATAGAGTTCACCAAGTTTGTTTTGTCTTGCAGTGTTTTGATTATCATATCCGAACATAATCACTCCTCTGAGAAATTAATCCTCTAAAAAAATTTCCTTAGTAAGACGCTTGACTTCCTGGTTACTCAGCGGCTTGATGGACTCGTCCTTTTCCTGCCTTCGAAATCGGCGGAGCACCTTCTGCTCCCAATCAGTCACTGGAAAGATAGAACTCATCGGACAAGCTCGTTACGTTTGATAGTGTGATGAATCTCTTTGAGCGCGTCAGCATAACGTGATTGGATAGAATCATCTTCAATCATCTTTTTTGCGATCACAAAACCTTCGATTCGTCCTGAGTCTGACGAGCTTTCAAATCTGTCACAAACCCCTTCAAGTTCAGAACCGAAGAAGACTATTCCGTCATGATTTTCAACAAACTTCGTCGAGTCAGAAGTATTTCTTTCATATACAGTGATGGAAAGCTTCGACCAGTCATCTCTCATGAGGTACTCAACTTCGAAAGCTTCACAATTCGTATTAACCCATTCGGATTCACGATAAGCAAATCTGCCACCAAGATCAGAATTATCAAACTCGCTACCACGCTGACGCAGCATCCTGACAATTTCAGATGCGTAGTACGTAGGACTGTTAGTGTTCATTCCCATCACCTATTGTGTAATCTTCGGAGATAATCTTTCTCCTCGATGTAGCGGTAGAAGTTCTTTCTGTTCTTCGGCTTGAAGCCGCGGCTCTTCTTGAACTCACTGAGGGCTTCTTGCAGGATACGGATGTTGCGCGCAGTCGCTTTCTTGCCGTGCGTCTTGAGCACTTGCGCCATCTCGTGGCGTTCGCTACTAACCAGCTTTCGGTCATTGCTTCGCTTCGGTGCAGGCGCAACCTTCTTCACAGGTTTCTTAACAACTTTCCTGACAGTCTTCACTGTTCCGATGTTTTGCAAACGGAACAACACCTTCTGTTCCTTGAGGTAACGGTAGAACTGTTTACGGTTCTTCGGACGGTAAGTCTTCCGCGCCTTGAACTTCTTCAGTTCAGCCTGGAGAATCTTGACGTTCTTCTCAGTTCCACGCTTGCCATGTGTACGCAACACTTGTCGCATCTCGTGCGGCTCGCTGGAAACAAGGGCACGGTCGAGCGCCTTGCTCAACGCTGCCTTCTGCGCAGCAGTCATTCGCTTCGTCTTCTTGACAGCAACCCTCTTAACAGGGCGCTTCACTGTCTTCTTGACTGGCGCTTTCTTGACTGCACGCTTGACAACCTTACGAGCGCGGCGCTTCGGAGCTTTGACAACCTTCTTGACAACTTTCTCCTCGCCGAGCTTGGTAATCTCACCCTGACGGGTGACGCGCGTGTGCACCGCACCTTGCGGACGCTTGGGCGCTTCCAAAACAATCCCATAGGGGACGTAACGTTTCGGCTCGAAAATAAGCAGGCTCAGGAGGAAGAGCGCGAGCAGGAGCACAAGCAACATCGAAAGCGTGACATGCACACAGTAGCGCTTCATCCACTGGACGAAGGTCAAGTCGTTTCGCTTGAGCACGTTGAGCGCGAGGATTGGACTGTCAACCACGCCACCCTTCTGGTCGCTCGCCATGAAAACAATACGGTCAGAGCCAGCCCAGTTCCGCTCAGGGATGAGCGTTGCGACATCATCGTCGATGACAACCGCGATGTTACCCGGTTGCGTGGCAGTGTATTCCAACCAGTCGCTGTCCGGATCGGTGAAGTAGTCGCCGAGGTTGATGGTGAGACGCTCGTTCTCATACCACTGGAACACCAAACCGCTTTCGTCCACAATCGGCTCCTCATACAACTCCGCCTTTTCTGGGAGTGCCATGGTGAAGAGCGCAATCGCAACGACAATCATCGCAATGAGCAAGATTGTGCGGATGGTAATGAGCCAGCCGTAGGTGAACGGCTTGTAGTTACGACCGAAGAGGCCGAGCAGGGTGACAATCGCCACAGCCGCGAGGATGAAGAGCAGGATGTTGCTCCACACGCAGGGGCCGAGGCTGCCGTAATCATAGTAACGCACGTTGCGCCAGGCCTTGGTGAACCAGCCGACATGCTTGAAGTCCGTCCAGAACGGTTCGTAGTAGCTAATGTTGCCGTCCTCAAGCTTCAAGGTAAGTGTGCTCACGTAGCGGCCATCGAAGTAGTCGCTGAGGTTCTGCACTGTCTGGAGGTGGATAACCGCCTCTTCACCAGGCTCGAGTGTGACCTTGTCTTCAAGGGCGTGGCTGTACAGCTCGCTGGACACTCCGATATCGTAGACGCCGCCTTCTAGGCCGGTGTGCTTGACGATGAAGGGAATAACCTTGTCTTCCTCGTCGAGCCTGACGCGCTTCGCGTCAGCGTCCACTGCATGGCAAGTGCGCTGCGTCTGACTGTTCACGCTGAACATCACAGTTTCACGGATATCAGGGTGCTTGGTCAGCCACACAGTCACTGGAATCTCATAGGTCTCGTCGGTGCACGGGAGTTGTGCGTTGAACTTGACGTTGCGGTTCTCGCTTGGTTTCAAGCGGACCGTAATCTCTTCCGGTTCGAACCAGACAGGACCATCAATGAGGACGTTGTAGGTCTCCTCAGTCTGACCGTTATTCTTGATATTGAGTTCGTAGACCTTCTCGCCGCAGCACGCTTCGTCGGTGTAGGCGCCGTCCTTGACTTCAAGGCTGACATAGCCGAGCTCGTAGGCGAAGCAATCAAACACGTCCACTTCCATGGTGCGTGTCTTGCGGATGTCGCCGACGTCGCTGTTCACACGGATCTTGACGGGGTACTTACCCTCCTGCCCCTTCTTCGGGTGGACGAGCAAGGTGATGTTCTGCTCGCCGAGGCCGTCGAGTGTGATGTGCTTGGTCTCGTAGTCGACAAAGCCAGGTCCGGAGACTTGGATGTCGAACTCGTTACTGAAGTTGATGAGGTTACGGATTTTGAACACGTGGTTCGTATCGACGCGGCTACAGAACTCAGCCTGGGTCGGGATGACAATCTCGTGGTCATACTGGTTCTCAATGTAAACAATCGCGACACGCTGCTCGCTGATCTTGTTCTTCTCACTGCGGACCGTAAACGGTATCTCGACCTCTCCAAAGAGGCTGACCGGCGGGGTGATGGTCACGTTGAACGTGGTTTCCTGAGCCGGAACGAGGTAGTACCATCGCTGTTCCAAGTCTGCGTAGTCGTTGAAGCTGCCGAAGTCGAGGACAAAGGTATCCGCGAACTCCGCAACGTTGTTCAAAGTAAGTGTGTAGGTAATAGGTTGACCGATGTTGCTCTCGTTCTTGCCACCAGCAAGCGTGAGGAAGAGGTTCTGGCACTTCTTAACATCAAGATCCCTTGTGACGATGCGCTCGCGACCGTAGCTGCTTTCGATCTTGAGACTGTAGGTGTACTCGCCGACCGTGCCGCAGCCCGGTTCAGCATAGATAATGACATCCTCGTGCTCGCCAGGAGCGAGGGTGAACTCGTCGATGCTCAACGCATACCAGGAATCCTCCTCAGCGAGGACATCCGCTTGGTAATTAGCAGGGAAATTCCCTGTATTTGTAACAGTGAAGAGATCAGCACGGTTCTCGCAGGCGCAAGCCTTGATTGAGTCAGCGTAGGGGCTGGTCACGGCGAAATCGTTCGAATACTTGTTAACAATGAGGTCGGCACTAGCCGCACTCGCGATAGTGAGGAAAAGGAGGACTGCTGTAATGATGTACCATGCGAACTTCATTCAGGACACCTCTAGTAGTAGCTCTGGAAATCGTCGTCATCGACGCTCTCGGTGCGGGGCGGCCGCTCATGCTGCTCCGGTTCGTCATCATGCACCTTGCGATAGGCGACAATGCCACCTGCAATGATGAGACCGAGCACGATGATAATGAGCGCGAGCTGGAGTGCGCTTGTCAGCACCTGCTCGAAACTGGCACCAACGCCCTTAATGAGGCGCAGGTTCACCGTGGTCTGCTCAATCTTGCCTTCGGTCTCGAGGAACAACTGCAACTCGTTCCGGCCAACAGGGGCAAAGTACTCAGTATCAATGTAGAGGAAGAGGGTTGCGCTTCGACCGGCAGCGACGGTAAAGGTCGGGTTCGGGTCAATGCGGTAGGTACCAACATGGTTGATATCTTGGAGGCTAAGGTGGTAGGTCTTCGCCATACCATTCAGGTTTGTCACCTTAATAGGATAGATGACCCGGTCGCCAATCTCTGCTTCCTGGTGCGTGATGGTCGCGAGGATAGTGTTGTCAATCGCGCCAGCGCCAGGGGTGCAGGCTTCGGGATCTTTCGTCACTTCGATACGCTGGTAGCGCGTCTGAGTGTAGGTTGTGCTCCCTTCTTGGTGATCGGTGTTGAATGTGATTTCGTAGCGGCCAGATGTAGCACAGCCAGGCGCTTTCAGAACAAGCTCAATGACGCGTCGTTCGCCAGGCTTGAGGCTCTTGATCAAAGTGCTCACGTCCAGCTCAAGGCCGAGTTCGCGAGCGCGCACTTGGATGTCGGTAATCTCATAGGGCTTGTTGTTCTCGATTTCGAGAAGGACACTGAAGAAGCTCCCTTGCTTGATTTCGGTGCCTGGTTCAAGGTTAATCTTAGTAATAAGGAGGTCGCAGGCGTCGCCCAGGCCGTTCCTGTTGCTGTCACGCTGCTCGCTGTTCGGCGCATACTTGCAGTTGTCGATGAAGTCATCGAAACCGTCACAGTCCCTGTCTGGAATGAGACCATCAGGACTTGGAATGGCGCAGCCGACGATGGGCATGCCGTTCTCTACCTGCGCTGGTTCAGACGGAAACGCGATACTAACTGTCGTTGCAAGAATAGCGATGATGAGTAGTGTGATGAGTTTGTGAGCCCCCATTGTGGGATTGTGGAAGAAGGAGTTATTTATAAAGCTATTGATTTTTTAACTATTGTGTAGTGATGAAAAACTACTGGCTGTGTAGGTTCTTGATATGGAAACATATATGCCTGAAAGCTCTGAGAAGCTCATTTCCTACGCTTTGGCGCCTTATGGAGCGCGATGCCCAAGCCGACAACAAGGATGATGGCGATGAGGATGAAGATGCCAAATTGAGTGTAAGCGCGGGCGCTCTTGCCAGGAACATCATCTTCGACAGTCGCTGTGAGAAGGACCTGTTGGGCGTCAGCCTTGCTACGGAGCGTGAGGAGGAAGCCGTGTTCACCTTTCGCATCCTCGTTGGCGTAGACGATGAGCTCGCCTTCGCGGCTTTCACCCGCAGGCACGACGATGAGTGATCTTGGTCGCACCTCGTGGCTGCCCCAGTCATCAAGACCCTCAACGGTGAGGATATAGGCCTGACTGAACGGCTCGTCGTTCACGATAATGAATGGATAGATGCCGCCTTCAACGCGGTCAACATCCTGGATGTCAATAATACTGATAATGCTCTTTCCCTCAAGTGGGTTGTCAGCCTCGCACAAACCAGAACTGGTTGTTTGAATCGTAGTCGGGATGTAGAAGATTTCCTGCTTGCCAGGGCCGCTGGGGAATTCTACCAAGAGGACAACATCATAGGTGCCCGCTTCAACACAGGCTGGCAACCTGAAGTAGAAACCATAGTGGTTCTGCTCGCCAGATGCGATCTGGTCGACGAAGACCTGTTGGTCGAGACCTAATGCGGGGATTTGGATAGTGAGGAGCATGCTCTTAATTGGGAACGCGCGCCAGTTGCTCAGCGTCGCTGTTGCGGTGAACGCGCGGCCTTCCATGACTTCCGGTGGGTCGAGGACGATGCGGTCAACGATGAGATCGCAGGAGTCGCCAATGGTATTCTGATTCTGATCAAATTGGTCAGGGTTTGGAAGACCAAGGCAGTTGTCTGTGACGTCGGGGACGCCATCACAATCCAGGTCGTCGAGCAATCCGTGGCCAGTACTAATGAAGCAGCCGCCAAAGCTCGTTTGTGGAGCAAAGGGTGGTGTTGCATGGCTCTTGTTATTGAGTAGCCAGTCAGCCTCCCAGGTGTCTTGCCAGCGAATCCATTCGTCGCCACCATAGGGCCCGTAGTAGTCATGATAGACATAAGCATTGGCCAACGGCAAGAGGCAGAGAATGGCGATAATGCTGAGGAAGACCTTCATATTGTCTTCCATTAATGGTGGAGTATTTAAAAACTTTTCTAATTATTACTCACTGTGTAGTGGTAGTTATAGGTTATTTGTTTATTTCTATATGGTTGTTTATTCTTGTTCGGGTCGGCCCCACGGGCTGAAGCCCGTGGTACCTTTACCCCGACCCGAACGCCTT
>JAAOYD010000006.1 GCA_018221165.1 Candidatus Woesearchaeota archaeon
ACGTGTTGTCCCCACACCCTCGGGAATAAAACCAGAATACATTTAAAGTAGTCACGATTAGTCGAAACTAAGAAGGGGTGATTTGCCACTGTTGGGGTGGCAGTCCCTATTGAGGGGGTAGAAATACATGATTGTACGAGATGAATTTCTGAGTAAATTGCGCCGGTATTTCGGCTTGAACCTCTATGAGGTCAAGATATGGACTGCGTTGCTCAGCCGTGGTGTATCCACTGCTGGTGAGCTGTCTGACATCGCTAATGTACCGCGCAGCCGTAGCTATGACGTTCTCGAGTCTCTCGAGAAGAAAGGCTTCATCATCATGAAGATTGGTAAGCCAATCAAGTATATCGCGGTGCCGCCTGAAGAGGTTGTTGAACGCGTCAAGAAGAACGTGAAGAAGGAAGCTGACGTGAAAGTCAATCGCTTGGAAAACCTGAAGAAGACGGATGTCATCGGCGAACTGCGCAACTTGCACACACAAGGTGTGGAACTCATCGAGCCGACTGACTTGACTGGTGCCTTGAAAGGCCGCCACAATCTCTACAACCACTTGGAGCTCACAATCCGCAGTGCGGAGAAGAGTGTTGTCATCATGACGACGTCAAGTGGCTTGCTCCGAAAGGTCGAGGGTCTCAAACCTGTGTTTGAGGAAGTCGCGAAACGTGGTGTTAAGATTCGCATCGCTGCTCCGCTCTCGAAAGAGACCAAGCAGGCAGAGAAAGAACTGAAGGGTATTGTTGAGTTCAAGGACTGCGGCAAGACAAAAGCCCGGTTCACCATCGTTGATGGCAACCAGATAGTCTTTATGTTGATGGACGATTCAGAAGTGCATCCGACCTACGACATTGGTGTCTGGCTGAACACACCGTTCTTCTCTGTTGCCTTGCAGGAACTCTTCGATATTGCCTGGAAGGAGATGAAGAAAGTCAAAGCGTAAAATTATTTTTTCCTAATCCTTTTTTTCTTTTCTAATTACATAGAACGCTTCGTTGCCCACGTCGAATTCTTGCCAATTCCAGTCTTTGCGTTTCAGTAGTTTCTCGAACCAGGCCCGTCGTTCTTTCTTGATGTGTTTCTTTCCGCCGATGGAAATGGTGGGGAAACTGACAATCAACCAGGTCGCGTTCACCGCATCCAGGACTTTTCCAGAAATGTGTCTCTTGATGGTCTCCAATGAATCCAATAACTTGAACAGGAACGCGACGTCCACATGATTATGCTCCATCAACGCACCTAACTTCTCATACTCTTTCACTAAATCAATACCATAGGCGTCACCCTTGATACCTTTCTCTTTGAAGAAGTCCATAATTCTCTGCAGTTCATCATTCGGCAGGTCCACAGCGATATACTCTGGTTCGCAGCCGAGGTAATCATAACTATAGGGGTTCGCTCCGCATCCTAAATCGAGAATGCTTTTTGGCGTGCCGACCATCGCGATAATCTTTGTATAGATTTCTTCATAGAACGGGTACCGCTCTTCTGAACTCTGGTGCGCTTTGAGTTTCTCCTCGACGGTTTCTTTCTTTCCTGGTTTCTGAAAGACACCATATACTTTCCGCAGTTCTTCGCGGACGATGCTTTTGAGTTCCTTGTATTCTTTGCTCCGCGAGAATTCCTTGAAGGATTTTGATGTTGAAATTTTTTCTTTGATTTTATTTTCTTTCTTGAGGATTTTTTCTATCTTTCCCTTGACGTAATCGTCAGCTAAGCCTGCAAGTTCTTTCTTCTTCTTCACAGCGGCTGTTATCTCGTCGAGCATCTTACCACCGTTTCGTCGCCACGACGCCTCCAAGAGGGTCGATCTTGCTCATTGCTTCGTCAGAACTTAAGACATGCACTTCGCCGCGCGTCTTTTCCGCGGTCTTCAGTAATTCCTCGAGCTTGTGGAAGTTTCCTTTCTCGCGTCGCTTCGCGATCTCGTGTTCAGTCACCAAAACGATAGCGGCGTTGCCAGTATTCACCGCTTCGGCGACTTCTTTCTCTCCATAGGCCAATTTATCCCGCCCCAAAGCCTCAAGCGCGTCTTCGGCTTGTTTTAGCTCACGAAGTGTCGTACTCTCAGCGAGCAACTTCGTCACTTCAGGACGCCCAAGCAACTCACGAATGGCCGTTCGTTCCACAGCACTGATCGTGGTCATCACTGATTTCTTCTTCAGTTCAGGAGGTAATTCCTTCTCAAGATATTCTTTCCAGAATGCGGGCGCGCCACACACGATGTGCGCGTAGTCACCGCGAGAATCATGCGATTGCAACATCTCAACCAGTTCTTTGTAGAAATTCTTTGCTTGCTGGTCGCTGAAATCTTTCTTCGCTACTTTTCCCTTCAATCGAGCAAGCTCCTCGACACCGCGTCGGGTCACGCCATACAATTTCGCTTCTTCGCGGTCAAACAATAACACGAGCAACGCTGAATCCAACTTCGTTGCTGATTTCAGCTTGCCAATGAGATAGCCGGGCCATTCCAGCTTGGTAATCCCTATCTCCGAACCAGGCTCCAACACAAAACTATGGTGTTCGCCACGAGGAACATCCTCAGGGCCGTCAGTAATAGAACCTAACACTCTCAAAGTCCCTCCGTCAGCGCTGTAGTCCACTTTCTCAACAGCAATCGACAACCGAACGCGCTTCCGCACCACATTACTCTTCTCTTCTTTGGCATTTCCTACCTTAATCCTGCGTTCAGTGCTCCCGCTGACCGTGTCCCCAGGCATAATAACTGACCTAAGCACCCAGAGGTCGTCGCCGTGCTCGACCTTGACGCGGACATAGCCGCCCTTGTAGTCCTGCTTAGTGAGTCGCATCGTCTCGTCGATACCTTCGTCGGTGAAAAGAGAAACCTTTATATATAAACTTTTGCCGAATTGGTAGTATGCGTAGGCGTGGTGAGGCGGTGATGCGGACGAGTTCTCCTGTCGTCGTACTTCTTATTGGCCTGATTCTTATCTTGTACATCCTCTTCCTGCCTCCAGGGCAGCGCGAAGCGCTCTTGAGCGGCACAGGTGGTGATGGCGGTTCCGGCGGCACAGGCGGCACAGGTGGCATGCCACCAGGTGGCTATGGCGGTACCATCGTGCTTGACAAGTATGTTGGTACGCTCGCAGGTCAGGGCCAGAGCACGATTGAACATACCATACCAACAACAACAGTCTTTACAGCTACAAATACTGAAGAAGTCAAATTTATAGACAGTATGCTTGTGAAGAAGAGCGCGTTCAGCTCGCAGAAGGGAACTATCACGTTCCGTACTGACCCTGGTGTGGCGAAGAACCATCTGCTCACCTTCAATGTCGAGGAGGCAAAAGGCCCCTTGTTCATCACACTCAATGGCATCCCTATCTTCCAGCGCGAAATCACCTCGAAGAGCCCGGACCCGATTAAGCTTCCGTCGGAGCTCATCCAGATGGAAAACACTATTGAGTTCGCGGTCGGCAGTGCTGGCTGGGTGTTCTGGAGCGCAAACACCTATGATATGCGCAACGTGCTCGTCAGCGCGGACATCACGAACTTCGCCGCGAGCCAGAGCGAGCAGCACTTCACCATCCTTCCCGACGAGCACCTCCAGATGGAGAAAGCGACATTAGAGTTTGTCCCCCAGTGCGACCCGAAGCAGAGCGGTCGCCTCACCATGACGGTGAACGGCGGGTTGCTCTACGCGGGCTTCATCGACTGTGGCGTTCTCACTCGACAGGACCTGTCGAAGGAACAGCTCACCGTCGGCGACAATCGTCTTGGTTTCATGAGTAGCCAAGGCAGCTACACCCTTGACCGTGTTCGGGTGATTAGCGAACTCAAGCAGGATGATTATCCAGTGTTCTACTTCAACTTACCACCTGACATGTTCCAGGCCGCGAACGTCTTCGCCGGCCGCGTCTCGGTCACTCTGAGATTCACTGAAGGCAACACCGTCAAGCAGGGCAGCGTTGTGGTGAATGGTTATCAGGACAGCTTTAACACGCCCAGCTATTACTACCAGGCCACCCTGGACCCTGGCGTGCTCGTCCCCAACGCGAATAGCATCCAAATCATCCCGCAGGGCGGGCCGCTTAACGTGGCCGAGCTCCGTGTTGAGATGATATAAGATGCAAAAAGAGGTATTCTAGATGGCTGAGGACATCGAGAAAATCGATGCGGAGATTAGTGAGCATAAGAAAGCGCTCCATGAGATGCAGCAGAAGCTCACCACGATTCCAGCTGTTGATACTGATGCAGTTAATGCTCTGCAGGACGAGATTGCTGAACGCGAAGGCGTCGTGCGAAATCTCGAAGTCAAACGTGACGGAGTCACCCATGATTCTGATAGGAAAGCTGATAGGGATTCTGAAGCGCGAACTGCCATGAAGACGACGCTTGGCAGTGCTGCAGTTGGTGCTCTTGGCAATATGTATGCTTCACGTCAGAATAGGAAGGCACGAGCCGCAGAAGCGAAGCGGCGCAAGCC
>JAAOYD010000073.1 GCA_018221165.1 Candidatus Woesearchaeota archaeon
CCTGGACGCAGCTTGAAACAGTACAACCTGTCGATGAGTTCTTGAAAGGTAAGCGGTCGCAGATTCTCCCTGTGTGGGGTTAACTGAAGAAGCCAGTGGTGTTGAGCGTCTTGTTCTCAAGCCCTTCAATTCGCTTGAGGTCATTGCATAGACGAAGTGATTCTTCTTCTTGGAGTTTCTCGCAGAGCTCATAGTCGCCTTCGAGAGCGAAGCTGAGGTAGCAGTTGTCGCGCATTCCTGTTGAGGTCATGGCTGCGCAGTGGCTGGATTGCCGGTCTTCACCGACGATGCGGTTGAGGCAGTCATCTCTTGCTGCTTGGTTACGGATGCCAAGACAGAATCCTTCAGCGCTTGCGCTGTCACCGCTTCTCGCCGCGCGGAACGCGTCATCGCTGGCGGTATCAGGGTTGTCGCTAATGATAATTGGTGGTTGTTCTTTCGGCACCACGACTGGTTCTGGTTCTTCCGGAACTTCTTCCGGTGTTTCGCTGATGGTGATGGTGCGTGCGGCGGTTGCAGTGTCGTCGCCACCATAGGCAGCAGTAACACTCAACTCGTATGAACCAACCGGTAATTCTGCACTTGGCACGGTTTGGCTGTCTTCAAACGTCGTTGAGACGGCCTTTGTGACCCGTTCACTCCATAAGCGCGTTCCTTTCGTATCATAGAGTTCGTAGGTGAGTTCGACGTCGTATCTTTCTGCGGAACCCATGTTTGTAACGCTCGCTGTCGCGTGGATAGTATTTCCTGGTTCAACAGCCGCTGCGTCGAGCGTCAATGCGAGGTCGAGAAGACGTGTTTGTTCGTTGACTGGACTAGATGGAGTGACCATATTCCCTTTGAGGAGGAGAAAGCCGTAGGCGATACCTGCTACGACGATGAGAATGAAGAGTATCTTGATGACTGTGGCTGCGGGGATGTGGTGTTCGACGCGTTGGGTCCCTGTTGCTTTCCTAATGGCTTTATCTATATCTTTTGCGTTGTAGCCGTCTGCAAGGAGTGTACTTTTGAGGTCTTCTGTGCCGTAGCCTTGCGCTAGGTAGGTGCGAATGTAGCTCGCCAGCTGGTCAGAGGTGCTCGTTTTTACTTTCTTCGGTGCTTTCTCTTTCGGTTCGTAACTGATGGAGGTAAACGCGGTGTCGATGAGGCTCAGGGGGTAGTTTTGCTGTTGGAGATAGGTGCGTACTTGCGCTTCAGAATAGCCTTGTTGCAGCAAGTTACTAATATACTCTGCAAGAGAATCACTCACCCCATCTCACCTGTGATAAGAAGAAAGAAGGATGTTTAAAAAGGTTGTTCTATGAGCCAGGTTTATATTCATGCTCCGCTTTGCTTTCTTTGCCATGCGATGAATAATTCTTGGCGAATTCATTGATTTGTGCAGATGCATAGCTTATTGCTTGAGGGACTATGTTGTGGTATGTCGTCATGTCCATCATCTCTCCAGTGTCCCGTTCGGCTATTGCAGCTATCAGAGCCGCGAGTTGTTTTCGTTTGCCTTCATCTTTTGAATAGCCGGCGAAGATGCCATCGGCCCTGCGCATGATGATGCTTGTGTGGGTTGCCCTCAGCCCTGCCTTTAGGATGTTTAGGGTCTCTCTGTCCGGATTCTTTCCTTCTTCGGGGTTGATGAAATTGTAGAATTTCTTCCTAGCTTCGTCCATAGCCTGGTCTGGCTTGACCTTGCCGCCGGAACGTGCAGCGAGGCCCATAGCGATGTAGTTGATAATCCTGCCCTCAGCATTCGGGTCGTTTGGTCCAATCTCTTGGTATTCGTCGTGCTTGACGAAATCTGCTAGGTCGTTCGCGTAGCCAACGATGCCGTCAAGGCTGCCCTTGTACTCTTTCATCCCGACATCATTCTCGTGAGTTTTATACTTATTGTCCAGCGCTTCGAGATGGTGGGAAGTCTCCCATTTAGCGCGCGAGAAGTCTTTCCTGACGTCCTCATCAATCTTGATTGGGTCAGCGCCTTCCTCATTTGGGAGAAAGTCCTGTGGGAGTTGTGAGACTGAGCGTTCGATGCGGTCTTCGAGCTTCATTTTGCGACGGGCCATACGTATGTCACCTGTAATATTGATACTTTTCTAAAGTGGTCCTTTTTTTTATAAATGTTTCTCTTCCATGCGCTCGGATACTCTCTCGCCGTTCTTTCAATTTCTCTGTAAGAAGCTTTTTAAACTCTCTTCCGGTCCTGTGCTTTAAAAGAGGACATGATTATTCTCCCACAAGGTGATACTCACATGGCGAAAAAGGCTCCGAAGAAGAATTCTCAACCAAAAGGTGTAGAAGCTACGCTGCCAAGCACAGAACAGCTCAGCAACGAAGCTGCGAAGAGCCTTGAGAAAATTAAAGGCACACTTGACAAGTTCGCCAAGAAAGTCCGCGTCAAGTACGAGGACTACACCATGGGTATCGCCCTTCTGCCTCCTGCGAAGGAGTCGGAACTCAAAGACAAGATAAACGTCCTCGTCCTCATGGATGATTCTGATTCTACGAAGATGAGTAAGGTTGAGTTGCAGCAAAAGCTCCAGAACCTTGTCATGGAACAGGCACAGGCTGTTGACAAGAACCTTAATCCCGAAGTCCTCCTGTTGAGCGAGCTCTGGCAGGCGTGCTACGACGCCAAATACGATTTGTTGCAGATGATTGCCATGGCCGCTCCGGTCTTTGACAAGGGTATGCTTGCCGCGGTGAAAATCGCGGAGATTCACAAGACCATGGTGCTCAAGAAGTTCGAGAAGTACATCGTTTCCTATGTCCTTGCAGGCAGCTTGACCCAAGGTCGCGCCACGCCGGAAAGCGACATCGACGTGTTCATCGTCATCGATGATACTGATGTGAAGAAGATGACGAGGGTGGAACTGAAGGACAAGCTCCGTGCCATCATTGTCGGTATGGGTATTGACGCTGGCAACATGACTGGTATCAAGAACAAACTCAACATCCAAGTCTATATCATGACTGATTTCTGGGACAACATCAAAGAGGCAAACCCGATTATTTTTACTTTCCTCCGCGATGGCATCCCGTTCTATGACCGCGGCATCTTCATGCCATGGAAACAGCTGCTCAAGATGGGCAAGGTCAAGCCTTCTCCGGAAGCGATTGACATGTATAAGAGCACGGGCGACCAGATGCTCCAGCGCATGAAGTTCAAGTTGAACGAAGTCGCGATGGAGGATGCGTTCTGGGCTACGTTCACGCCGAGCCAAGCGGCTATCATGCTCTATGGGCTTCCGCCGCCCACGCCAAAGGAGACGCCAGAAGTCATGCGCGAGGTGTTCGTGAAGAAGGAGAAGCTCCTCGAGGACGAGTATGTCAAGATGCTTGAGCGCATCCTCAAAGTGCGCAAGGATATGGAGCACTTTGTCAAGAAGGATGTTTCTGGCAAGGAGCTCGATGAGATTGTTGATATGGTGGACAAGTACCTCAAGCGGCTGGGTAAGCTCTTTGAGCAGATTACTGAAGTGAAGGAGAAGGCGGATGTCATGCATGTTTGGGAATCCACCGTAACCGTTGTCAGGGACATTCTCAAAATTGAGGGTATTGAGAAAGTAAGTGATGAGGCGATGGTTAAGATTTTCGAGAGCGAAGTCGTACACAATGGTATCATCCCTGAGAAGTACCTCCGAATCCTCAAAGATGTCGAGAAGGCCAAGAAGGACTATGACAAGGGCAAGCTCACCATGCCCGAAGCGCACAAGGTCAAGAAGGACTCCCGCGAACTCCTCAAGTTCATGGTGGAGCATATCCAGCGCAAGCGTGGCCGTGAGCTTGAGCGCGCTAAGATTCGCGTGAAGCACGGCAAGAAATTTGGCGAGATTCTACTTATGGAGAAGCAAGCGTTTATCACGCACGATATTGATGCCGAGCAGCGTGAAATCACCAAAGCGCCGATTAATGCTAATGGCTCGTTAGGGCAGATTACCGCTTCGAACTTGGAAGAGCTTGAGCATGCGCTCGCTAACCTGAAGATTCCACACAAAGCGTTCATCAAGGAACCTATCTTTGAGGATCTCAAAGGCATCTTTGGCAAGGATGTCGAGATATTGGTGAACTTCTAGACCAATACTGTTAAAAACCCTTTTTCCTGTTTTCTGTCTTGAAGATGGTGAGTGGTGAGATTCGTTCTATTCTGAGCCAGATGCCTACAGGCACGCGGAGCCGTGTCCGATTCTTCAAGGCGTTGCCGCAGAACAAGCGTGGACCGGTCCTGCTCGGCATGAGTGAGAGTCAACAGACGAGTACTCTACTCCACCTGCACAACACTGAGATTATCGGCATCCTTCACTACCTTGACCCTGACGAGGCGACAGACATCCTGCATAATGTTTCACATCACCGACGCGCTTCGATTCTCGAGCAGCTCGGTGGTGACATCAGGAGCAAGGTCGAGTTCCTCCTCAAGTTCAACCCGAAATCAGCGGCAGGTATGATGAGCCTTGATTACATTCAGGTTGAGATTAAGGCGACGTTCAAAGATGTCTCAAAGATTATTCAGCGTCACGAAAAGCGCACTGGCAAGTTTCCCAGCGTGCTCGTCGTCCAAGAAGGCTTCCTAGTCGGCGAACTGCCTGGTCACTATCTCATTCTAAGGAAGGGCGGTGATAAGATATCAGAGCATATTCGAAAGGTGCCCCATGTTCGTTTCGATGCGAATCAAAAGCAAGTCATTCGTATCTTCAAGGATCATCCCCATGACAAGATTGTTGTGTTGGACGACGAGAGTAGTATTCTCGGAATCATCTACAGTGATGACATCCTGCGGCTGATGGAGAACCAGGAGGCGAACACGCTCGCGGACTTCGCCGGTGTCTCACAGGAAGAGGACATTCTGGACAATGCGTTCGCGAAGGTACGGAATCGCTACAAGTGGCTCATCATCAATCTCGCAACTTCGTTCATCGCCGCGTTCATCGTCGCGATGTTCGTGGAAACGCTTACCGAGTTCGTTCTCTTGGCTGCCTATATGCCAATCGTCGCTGCCATGGGCGGCAGTGCTGGCACGCAGACTTTAGCGGTTGTGGTACGTGGCATGGCGTTGCACGAAGTGAAACCTGAGACTGCGCGTCGCATTATCTTCGCGGAGATGACTGCTGGTGCGATGAACGGGCTCATCATTGGCGCAATCGTTGCCGTAGTTGCGATTCTCTGGAACAAGAGTCCTTGGCTCGGCGCGGTGCTCGGTGTGGCGATGTTCTTCAATCTTCTCTTCGCAGCTGTGTTCGGCGCGACGATACCGCAAATCATGAAGAAACTCGGAAAGGATCCTGCGACGAGCGCGACTATCTTTATCACGACCTGCACTGACATCTGTGGCTTCTTCGTCTTCCTCTATCTTGCGAGCATAGTGCTCTAATCTTCGCACTTGACTTTTGCCTGAAAGGCATCGATGCGTGTTTCTTTCTTTTTCCACGCGTCTTTCGGCAGGCCTGCTTTGAGGCAGAGATGTTCAAGATATGTTTCGATGTTCCAGCCGTACTCTGTTGGAACTTGTGGGAGTAATAATCCTGTTCTGTAGCCTTGCTTGATGATGAGTCCGTCACGACCGACCTTGATTTTCTTGAGGTATTCTTCTGATTTTTTCACCTTCACTTCTTCTGGTTCGGTGAGAACGCTGACTTCTATCCTGATGGCGCCGAGTTCTTCAGGCTCGAGTCTTGGGAATCGTGGGTCATCGAAGGCCGCGGCTCTTGCTGCGTGGACAACTCCTTTATAGACTGGTTGCTCGCAGGTGATGTAGCCGATGCAACCGCGGAGTTCACCGTCTTTGGTGAGGGTGACGAACACACCGTGGTGCTCTGAGAATTGCTTATAGGGGTCGAGATTAAAATCTTTCTTGGTCATAGCGCTCTCTATGGCTGCGCGTGCCAGCTTGACCAGTAGTCTACAGTCTTTACCCCCCATGCTACATATGTTTCTCCGGAATTTATTTAAATATTGTGTAATGAATTAGAAATGACTAAAACTATTAATCAAAGATAGAATAAAATTAGTATAGCTAGTGCTATTTTATCACTACCGAGAATATTTAGACTTTTGCCAGCGCGGTGCCGAAGGCTTTGAAGTCCTTCTTCACTTTGCCAATAGCGGTGATGAGTGCTTTGTCAGCGTCCTTGCTCTTGGTTTCAATGATGAACTTCGGGACTGCCAGGAGTGGGTGTTTGATGGTGTATGTGGCGACCTTAACATCACTATCTTCCCACAGCGCCACCTTCAGAGCGTTGCAGAGCGTGTGATCAGCGCCTTCTAGCTCGAAGATGAGGCGGTTTTTCTTCTTCTCGAGAATGTTGAGTTCCATCGACGCGCGAGAACAGTAGGGGGTTTATAAAGGTTGCTCTTACTATACCTCCAACATCACTCTTAAATATCTCACTCAGTGCAAGCAGGCTATGACTCTCACTATCGCGGTCGTTGGCGGTGGCTTTGGTGGCACCTACGCGATCAAGGAGCTCGACCGCCTTCGCAGCGCGATGAAGCTGGACATACAAGTATTGCTCTTCGAGCCACGCCCTCACTTCGTCTTCACACCCTTGCTCCACGAAGTCGCCACTGCTGGCTTGGAGATTGAGCAGGTTATCATCCCATTCACTAAGCTCTATGATGGCAAGCCTTGGATTCGCTGTGTGCAGCGATTAGTCACGAAAGTCTCGACAAGCAAACACACTCTCGTCGCTGGCGGTAAGGTCTACGCCTATGATTACCTCCTCCTTGCGACGGGAAGTGTGACAAACTATTACGGAAATAAGAAGATAAGTAAGAATACGGTGACTCTGAAGAACGAACAGGACGCTGAGCACATCCGTCTTCGACTCGAGCAAGCCTTGCTGAACGCGGCGAAGACGCGCGACCCGGCGAAGCAAGGTGCCGCGTTGTCCATTGCGGTCGTCGGTGGTGGACCTACAGGTGTGGAGCTCAGTGCTGAAATTAGCCAGTTCCTCCAACATCGCATCAAGAAACAATATAGGATGATTAATCGGAAAGCGCCCACAGTCCAGCTCTTCCAGGGCGCGCCTGTTCTGCTTCCCTATGCCTCACCTCGTTTGCAGGACGCGGCACGGAAAGCGCTCTCCAAGCGGGGTGTCGATGTCATCCTCAGCGCTAAGGTCTCGACGGTTACACCCTCAAGTATTACATACGAGCGTGGTGGCGAACAGAACAAGGATGATACTACGTTAACTATATGGGTTGCGGGTATCACGCCGCATCTCATCAAGGGCTTCCGCGAGAACTATTACTTGGTCAAAGAGGATCTTAGCTTGGTTCATGATGATGACTGCTTCGCCATTGGCGATGCGGCGTGCTACGACCGTTCGTGCATGCTTGCTCAAACACCGGCTTTGGCGCAGGCGGCGGTACAGCAAGGCACACACGTCGCGCGCAACATCGTTCGGCGCGTTAATGGACGAGCGACTGAACCCTTCCTCTACCGCAGCAAAGGCTTCCTTCTCAGCGTCGGCCAGCGCTACGCGCTCGGCGAACTCGAGACGCCGTTCGGCACGATTTTCTTGAAAGGCTTCTTCATGTGGTGGTTGTGGCGGACAATCTACTTATCTAAATTCCATGACGCGAAGCAACGCGTGAAGAATGCTGCTTCATTCACGACGAAGTTGTTCACGAAACGAAGTATCATAAAGAGAAAGTAAAAAAAAGTTTCTGAAAAACGTTACTTGCTCATTGCCTGGTCGATGCTCAGTTTGCCAGCGCCGCTCAAGAGGATGCTAATCATCGAGCCGAGCAGAGCGAGGGGGTAGAGCGCGTCGCTCAAGCCATTCATCGAGAGCATCATAATCGCTGCGACGAGCATCGTAATACCGAGCAAGAGGGCGGTCCATCGCGTCCAGAAGCCGATGAGTAGGCCGATGCCGGCGATGAGTTCGACGAACGCCACGAACCAGGCGGTCGCGAGCGCTGCCGGAAAGCCGGCTCCGTCAAGCATGCCGACGAACATATCGATACTGCTTATTTTCATCCAGCCGGCCATGATGAAGATAAAGCCAGCGATAATTCTTATTGATAAAGGACTCCATTCCTTGTAGTTATCCAATTTGTCAAGATACATTATATCACCCGAAAGGTTTTGTTTTGAAAGGTTAAGAATGTTATAAACAACTAGTGTTTAGGGATTCAAACTCAGGTTTGAATCAGAACGAGAGGCTCATCATGACAATCATGTGGCGCAGCAGCGTCGCAAGCACCATTTGCTCGCCAGCGTTCAAGCCTTTGCTGCATTCCTGCACCTTGAACGTGCAGAAGTCGTTGCTGCGGCGAATCCAGATCTGCGTGGTGATCTTCTTCTCGCCAGTGTCGTAGCTGTGGAAGAAGCTGACTGCGTCTTTCTTGTCGTCGAGGACGAGGAGCATCTCGCCGAGTTCCATGTC
>JAAOYD010000074.1 GCA_018221165.1 Candidatus Woesearchaeota archaeon
CCCATTTGGCGGGCAAACTCACTGCTAGGCTCGCGTTTCCTACTCGGAGCACTTTTCGCTTCATGACCATGTAGGTATTGATACTGATATAAATATTTAATGCTTTTATAATTATATAATTACTAGTAATAGTTATAATGGGAAAAAGTAATTATATTCTCGTTGTTCTTCCAATAGCTATGGAAACACACCGCACATTCGGAGATGTCAGCGCGAAGGACCTTTTGTTGCTCAGCCAGCTTCGGCGGAACGCGCGTGAAAAGCTCACAACGATGAGTAGGCGCACCCAGATACCGGTGAGCACGATTCACGAGAAAATTAAGGGCTTCAACGCTCGGTTCGTGAAGAAACACACTGTGCTCCTCGACTTCCCCAAGCTCGGCTATCAATGCCGCGCGAAAGTGTTGGTGAACGCGCCGAAAGAACACAAGCTGGCGCTAAAAGAACATTTGGAGAAACACGCCAACGTGAACAGCGCCTACAAAATCAATAATGGCTACACCTACATGCTCGACGTGATATTCCCCAACCTGGACCAACTCGATGGCTTCCTCGACGAGCTCGAAGCGGAGTTCGATGTGAAAGACACGCAAACCTACTACATCATCGACGAGCTAAAACGCGAAGGCTTCCTCACAGACATGATGAGACACGAATGCCAGGAGCAGAAATCCGAAACACAATCACCAATCACGGAATGATTACGGGACGCGAAGAAATGTTCCGAGAAAAGAGCAGAAAGGCAGTTTAAAACAAAATCCTTGACGATTACCAATCGTCATGGGGGAAAATACAGACGAAATAGCGAGAGCTAGGTGATACACATGGCAATCAGCACACTGGTAATGGAGAAAATTACGGAAGAGACACGCGTCATTCCCGGCGTGGACGCTGAATACGACCAGCCCTTGGATGTCATTGTCTGCGAACCGAGTGAAGAAATGTTCTTCGCAGCCCTACGTGCGAAAGGTGCTCTCTATGAAGGCTCATTCGCTCTCGAGGAAGCCCAGCGAGAGCACAAGATTATGGTAGATGCCGTCAAGAGCACAGGTGCGAATGTCTACGATCTCAAAGAGTTGATGCTCACAGGACTCCACGATGACTTTGGTAATGAGACTGAGCGTATGGCTATGCTTCGTGAGCTTACTTTCCACACGCTGCACAATAACTACGACCGAGAAATTGGTCTTGAAGATAGGATACAGTCAGAGATTGACAGAAAAGTTGACCTCAGTCAGATGTCACCTGAATGTATGCTAAAATTCCTTCTTATACAGCCACTAACGAACGTCAAGTATAATGGTGAAGGCAACGCCGACACTGGCAACGAGATATCGGTCGAACCTGTCTACAACATCACCTTCATGCGCGACCAAATGATTACAACACCAAAAGGCATCGTGCTCGGAAAGATGAACAGCCGCCAGCGACGTACAGAGACCCTGCTTGTCAAGTTCGGTCTCGGTGGTCTCGGTGTCGAACCCATCCTTGAAATAGAAGGGGCAGGTCGATTAGAAGGCGGTGACTACTTACCTACTGCTGACACCATCTCATTGGGTGACGGCACGGCTGGAGACGTTGTCTATCTCGGTAATGGGTTGCGCACCAACGAGGAAGCGGTCGACCAACTCCTTGACAACTATGCGACGGTCTTCGGTGACAAGATTCTCGCGGTGGTCACTGATCCAAAGAGTGACCAGGATCACATGCACCTCGATACTTACATGAACATTCTTGGTGAGAAGCAAGTGCTCATCGACGAGAGTCGCTTCGACGCGAAGGAGAAGAACATGCCGAAAGTCACGCTCTACAAGGCAGGCCCTGATGGTAAAGGCTACCCTGTTGACCATGCGGATGGTCGTGAAAGCATGCCGATTAAGGAATACTTTGCAGCACAAGGCTATCGCGTTGTTAGGGTAAGCTCCGAGATGCAAGCGGCCTACGGCGTGAACTTCCTCACTGTCGGACCGCAGGAATTCATCGGCGTCGACATTGAGGCGAAACAAGGATTCAAACAGGATCTCGCTGAGAACTATGTCAAGAATGCAGGTGTGCTTGCTGGCTTCTTCAAACCGCCATCAATCCCGAACTATGCAGAGCTGGCCTCTGACTACAAGATGCGACTCGACAAAGGAGGGGTTACGAACACGACCTTCCTGCCGTTCAACAACCTCAACCAAGCCTATGGTAGCATCCACTGTATGACGCAAGTCATCAGAAGGGACAAACCGGTCAACAAGCAAGTTGCGTGAGGTCTAGAAATGCAGAATGTCCAATGCAGCCTGGAAATTGTCGCGAGCCACAATGATAATTGTGTC
>JAAOYD010000075.1 GCA_018221165.1 Candidatus Woesearchaeota archaeon
CGCTATCACGACCTTATCGAGAAAGGCAAGCATAGCACTGCAATCTCTGAGATGAAGCAATACCTCCAAGAAGGCGTTGAGGAAGAGAGTGACGCCCAACACCTCATGCAAATCGCGAGGCAGTTCGACGAAGGCGTGAAGCAAGCGATTCTCGAACTCGAACAAGGCATGCCAGAAGACGCGATTCGACACATTACAAAGCTCAAGGAAGATCTCAAGCAGATTAAGGTCTACGCAGACCTCGTCTCGAAGGATGAAGCGGATTTAGAGTAATTCTGAGAGCACTGGACAAGTACCCGCAAAGCCTTTTAAGGCGCTCTTCCTCCAGAATCTATGAAGAACAAGACTGAAAGAGTTCTGGATATCTTGAAAAAGGACCGAGATAAGGCCTTCGATGCACGAGCTTTGAGAGCCATCTTTAATGAGCAATTCCCTGATAAAATCTCTGATAAAGGTATGAGCAAGATAGTAACTCGCGTTATCAATAAGAGGTGTCTTCGAACACCCACTCAACTCAGAAATGGGTATGTGTACACCTACTCAAATCCAGAAATTATCAGACAAACATATGATGAGCATTTGCTGCCATACAACGTTCCGAACAAAAAGAGAATTCTTGAACTAATAAAACAAAAGTCTTGGGGAAAACTGAAAAAACTTGAAAGTGGACTGAAGAACGCTCCTTTTCTCTCAACAATAGTCGGTTTCTCTATGGGTGATGGATCACTCTACAAACCCCAATGGAAGACGGGATTTTTCTTCTTCCTAGAAAAAGATTGTGAATTACTAGCGGAACAAATTAAAAATAAACTTGGTTTCACATTAACAAAAAGGTTCAAAGATGGTTGTTTCCGTCTGGAATGCGCAAATAGAACGTTGTTTAAATTTCTGCGTAACATTGGGGTTCCTGAAGGGAATAAAGTCTATAGACCTTTCGAAGTCCCGTATTGGATTCTACATGGAGAAAAAGAAATCAAACGAGAGTTTCTTCGTGGAATTATTGGAGCAGAAGGATCAAAACCCATCAATGAACAATCGAGAATCCAGTTCGTAATCTCGAAAAACGATCTTTATCTCGAGAACCTCCTTGTGTTTCTCAATCAATTACGACAAATGCTGAGATATTTTTCTATAAAAACTACACACCCACAAATCAGAAGTCAGGAAGGAAGAGAATTTCATGGTCGGTTCTACATAACAGGTAAGGAGAACGTAATAAAGTTCTATAAAGAAATTGGATTTGCATATGCTTCAGAAAAACAAGAAGCTTTGGACGATTTGATACAAACTTATAAAGAAAAGGCAGCTTCTGAAGCCTGGTGCGTGCGATGACGACGTGAACACCCGGGAGAGCCTTCGGGCGATGACCTGTGGAGTAACTGCCGAGCGCGCACTCATTTTTTACAAATAAGCTTCTCAGAACTACCCAAACATGCGGTCGCTAAAGTTCTCGCCGTTCGGTTTTCAACCAAACATACCGATATAATCCTTGCCTTCTTCCTCGTTGCGGCGGACCTTAATCACAGCCTTGAAGAAATCGGCCTCTTTCACGAGGGTGCGGTTCGCGCGGATTGCGAAGTAACCAGCCTCGGTCACAACCGCTTTCACTTCAGCGCCGGAGAAATCATCCATCTTATGAAGAATCTTCTTGATATCGGCCTTCTTCTCAATCTTCATCTTCTTCGTGTGAATCTTGAAAATCTCTCTGAGGCCTTCGTAGCTCGGGTTTGGCACTTCAATCAAGCGGTCTAATCTTCCGGGACGGACAACGGCCTCGTCGAGGATGTCCCTGCGATTCGTACAGCCGATAATCTTCACATTACCAAGGTTCTTGAAACCGTCAATCTCAGAGAGGAGCTGCATGAAGGTACGCTGCACTTCGCGCTCGCCTGAAGTTCCCATATCGATACGCTTCGACGCTAATGCATCAATCTCATCGATGAACACAACAGACGGCGCTTTCTCGCGTGCCAGCTCGAAGATCTCCTTGACGAGCTTCGCGCCTTCGCCGATGAACTTCTGCACCAGCTCAGAGCCGACAACTTCAATGAATGTTGATTTTGTCGAGTTGGCCACTGCCTTGGCCAGCAAGGTCTTACCTGTGCCAGGAGGACCGTAGAGGAGAATGCCTTTTGGCGGCGTGATGCCGACTTTCTTGAAGAGCTCGGGCTTCTTCAAAGGTAATTCAATGACTTCCTTGATATCTTCCACTTGTGATTTCAATCCGCCGACGTCCTTCCAGGAAACAGTCGGCTTCTCGAGAATAACAAACTGCTCAACCGCGAACTTCTTTGTCGAACCCACTTTCTCGACGACGGTGAGGTTCTTCTGCTCCACCAAGACATTATCTCCAGGGATGAGCTCCTCCAAGTCCTCAGAGATGTTGACATAGAACTGGTTGCCGTTCGGCACCTTGATGACCGCGTGACGCTCATCTTCTTTCCAATAGATGTCACCAACCTCGGCGACGAGCAAGGCAGGACTGCGATACTTCTCGACTTCACCACGGAGCTGCTCGACTGAGTCCCTGAGCAACTTGTTCTCTTCTTCAAGCTCACCGCTGCCTGCACTGGTGCTATAGGAAAAAATGGCTTTGTCTAGTCCAGGTTTCATAGGATGGTCGCCCACCGTCGTGAAGGATGATGAATATTTAAATGTTGCCTCTAAATCAGCATCGAGGATAGGAAGGCAAAAGATTTATATACTCCCCGCGCCTCAGCCCCAGTATCAAGTTCCAGGGTGGTTCCATGGCAGAGGATGAAAAGAAGCTTTCCCGGCAGATTATCGGCAAGACGGTCGTCTCGAAGACTGGGAAGCGGTTTGGCGAGGTTGGCGACGCAATTTTCGAGACAGGAAGCGGCGAGCTGATTCACCTCGTGGTGCGCGCACCGACATCTTACGCAGAGAAGCTCGATCTGGAGAAAAGCAAGGAAGGCGAGCCCCTTATTCCGTTCTCAGCAGTCATTGCGCTTGGCGACTTCATTGTCGTTGCGGAAGAGGACATCGTCTGAACCTTTTTTTATTCGTAATTATTTTCTATATAGAATATTAATACTGCAAACAGAACAGTTATTCCATATCCGCAAACTATTTTTTTCTCAATGAAGATATCAAAGAATAATCAGAATTAGTTGATGAAGAAGGAAGTGATCGCAAAGGCATAGGAGGAGTAACAACCGGCGAGGGACTGACACTCCTATAACCAGCATAATACCCTTCGCCACCTTTAGAGCATCCTACAGAGTTGAACGGAAGTCCAAGCTCAGCATCACGCACTCCACCCGCATGGGCCAAATCCCTCAAATGTCGCTCACTTGGTAACTCCATCACCATATCTCTTGGAGAAGAAACGCAGTTTATATTTTTTGTCACAATAATATGGAATAATTCCCGCTTTTGGGAAACCCAATTATTTTCTATATGGTAATTTATTATTCTCCCTTTGAAACGAAAGGTTTATATAGCAGTTATCACTATCAGGTGACAACGAAAGAGGTTAACTCACAATGATGAAGAAAATCGTACTGGCAATCACCGTACTCATCGCTACGCTTGCGTCGATGAGCGCTGTGGCTGCCCTAGGTGATACGCACCTGACGACGCCGTACACACCGTATTGGAACAGTGGCGCTACCCGCACCACAGCCTATGCGAGCACGTTTGCGGTGCCTGACCAAGGTTTCTTCTCCTACGCTGGCGCACCGACCGGACTTGTCCGATACGGCGTTGGCTACCACTGGGGGGAGAACGTCCGATGGCCGTCGTACGGTAACGACCCCCACACGCTGGAGCCGGGCATCTACCGCCCATATTACGGCTATCCTGCTCAGGGGTACGGCAACCCATACTTTGAGTATGCTCGTCGTTACTCTTAAAACTCCTTTTACTTTCTTTATTCGACACAGGAGATAGCCAATGGCATACGACAACTTGATTGTTTTGACGAGGAAAATAGAGCGGCAGAACGGATGCTACCGACCCGACTTTGACGGGCAGCTCCGCCTCCACGCAGCAGCAGCACTCCATAAAACTATGCCTGAAACAAACATCGTCATCTCCGGCGGCTACTATAACGGCAACCACGCACCAAGCCTCGCCGAAGTCTATGCCGAGATGCTCTCCGACCAACATGCGGTCCCGTCTGAGCGAATCATTCAAGAGAATGGCTCAATCAACACCATCCAGAACTTCAACTTTACACTCCCAATGCTCAGAGGGAGCAACAACGCCTTCCTCACGAACTATTGGCACATCAAGAAAGCACAAGCAGTCCTCCGTAATCGAAAGGTGACAATGGACGCGATTGCGGCGGAAGACATCCTCGAGAAAGATCCTGAATACAAAGAGATGATTGATGAGTATCGCAAACGCACGCGCCACAGCATGAAAGCGATGAAACAAGCAGTCACTACCCGCATTATCGGTATCCGTTTCGGTAACAATCTCATCGGTGAAAAACTCTTGACAGAAATGGCGCGAGCCAGAGTAGAAGCACAGAGCAAGTTAGAACGCGAACTGCGCGAGTAAGAAAGATTCTTATAGTAGTCACCATTTCTTAGTAGAGTGAATACGCAGCCACTATTTAGACGAGAGTCGACCATCAGACGAGCTTTGAAAGGTTCAGTTTGTGGTATTGCCCTCGCAGGCGCCGCGCTTTTCGTAACAGCCCAAGGTATCGGAAAGATAAAAGGTTCGTATGAGCGCGTCATGCAAGGCGACGGAAAATACGTGGAAACTGTTGATCTCGACACTTCAAACAAAATCCTCGCAGATTGGTACATACCTGCACTAGTCGCTGGAGCTGCTGCAGGAGCATATGTTAGCATAAGAAGTAGATGGTAACTACTGCACTGCGAACGCAGCTAAGAGCGCTTCTAACTGGACGAACTCATCCGAGCCTTCAACCATTCTGAACTCAGCTTCGCCGCAGGCCTTAATCATTCCAAGCTTGCGCTTGTCCTCGACACCTTCGAGTTTCCAGACAGCGGCTTGCAACTGCTTCACCACGTCGAGACCAGAAAGACCATACTCAAGCATGACTTTCAAGAGCTGCTTCCGCGCTTCCAAGAAATCGCCTTTCACAGAAAGATCCAACACAGACTTAATCTCAGTCGGCCGCGCGTAACTCGCAATGCTGAAGATGTGCTCGTCAGTCACTTTCTTGTCCAAGGCCGCGCAGGCCTGGAGAATGTTCTCGACCCGACGCACGTCACCGCCAGACACTTCAACGAGAGCGTCGAACGCCTTCGCATCGACAGTCAATGATTCGCCCTTCACTATACGGTCAACAACGACTTTCAATTCGTCCTTCGAAAGCGGCTTGAACCGGAACACCGTACAACGTGATTGGATTGGATCAATGATTTTACTGCTGTAATTGCAACTGAGAATAAACCTGCACGTCTGGGTGTAATTCTCCATGGTACGACGCAAAGCCTGCTGCGCCTCTTTCGTCAACGCGTCGCACTCGTCGAGATAGATAATCTTGAACGGGACATCACCGATGGCACGCGTCCGCGCGAAATCCTTCACCTTCACCCGCACGACATCAATACCGCGCTCATCAGAAGCGTTCAATTCGAGAAAGTTCCCGCGCCACTCATCACCAAACAATTGCCGCGCGACAACAAGAGAAAGCGTCGTGTTATGAAGAACAAGAGCACCATGACCGCCGATGAAGTTGTGCGTCTCCTCGACATTCAAGTCATAGACCTCATCTCCTGAAACCTGCTCAAGAACATTCACTGTATCCCAGCGAAGCTCCGCTTGTGAAAGATACTGGAAAAGCTCCAAGTTCTCCATCACATCCTCTGAGTATATTCGTCTCTCCACGAGCGTCTTAACAGCAACAAAGAGCCCTTGAAGCTTCAGGATGCTCTGAAATGAAAGGCCATCACTATTCAAACACATACTGATATTTGCTGCCGAGTCATACATTGTTCTGGCTAGCTCAGCATATGAGATGTTGAAGAGCCTCAGAGTGCCCTCAAGTTCCTTCCTCAAGATGAGACTCTGCATCACTCGCGTGTAAGCTTCAGAGCCTGTCTTTTTCAGACGCTGCAAACCCTTAAGAACCTTCAAGGTATTGGCAAGATTCGGCTCCCTTCGCCCATCAAAATAATCTTTCAATCGGTCATATCTAATGTGGCATTCCTTCCCTAACGCACTCCTCGTTCGTGAATCACCCAACCCCTTGAACAAGTTCTCCAATTCCCCCTCGATGTCTGGTCGAAGACTGTCACACAAAGAAATAGCCTTCAACCCTTGATTCAGACGTTCCCTAGCGAGTTCACACAGAGAAGCGTAGAGTATACGTACACGATCCCTACTCCCTCGACCCCTATCAAAAAGGTGGCTGTTGTTCCCGAGCATGCTCAATTCTTCGTGCCTGATACCAAGCCGCGACATGACCTTTCGAACTCTGGAAGTCGCCACTTCCATAATGTCAACATTCGTCTCAGCTCTCCGGGGAGAACATAGTTGCTTGAACTCGCTTTTGATACGTCGCCCCAGTTCATTCACTTGGAACGAATCATGGATTTCTAGATAGTACTGTCGCCGCTTTCTTCTGAGACGGGCATGGATTCCCCAGCGAAGAAGAATATATGAGAGTCCGAACAGCAGCTCTTTGCTCGCACTTGAGAACTGAACTCCCCCTTCACCACAATGACCATCACACTCAAAATAAGCCCTCACAAAAGCAGCGACGCATTCATCAGAAGCGACAAAGAGCGACGATGGTATCTTGATTATGTCAGATTTCTTCCGTCGGAGAATAATACCATAGTGACTTTCCAGCAAAGCGGAAATAGGCCTTGCAGAGAGCAATTCCATATAGGGAACATCAGGTAATTCTGATTCTTGCCAAGGCATATCACCAAAGACCTGTTGACTCAACTCAAGGAAATGCTGCCGCAAACGCTCATTCTTATTGTAGAACCGTATCGAAGAGACACGGACATGACCATCGCCGAAGACCAAACCGAGCCACTCATAAAAAGCCGGCGTCGCTTCAGTGAAATAAGAAATGCTTCCCTTCGACCGAATACCTCCTCGCTTATAGAAAAGCTTTGTCACCAACGACGTATCACGCACTTCGCAGAGAGGGATTTCCCGACGCTTCACAACTGTAGTAGCGCTGAAAACTAAAGGCCTCTCACCCTCAGAGACGAGCAAGCCTTCTTTGATGAGCTCACTCGTCGCCCAGGCGACAACGCCTCGTTTCTCCTTAATGGCCACTGATATCTCTGTATTCGAACCACGCTTCCCTTCAAGAAAAGCCAGCACTTTCCGTTTCACACCTGAGCAGAGCTTGTTCGGCCGTATCAAAACCTCCTCGCGCAGCATCGCCCAAAAACCTCGTTCCCAAGAAATCGTCTGTTCCTGTACGCAAGGTTTAACACACTCAGGAACCGCAACTAACGTACCCGTTCTAATAGCATGAGCCTCCGTCCACGTCGGCACACCTTCTTTCAACACAAGAAAAGGATGTTCTTTCGTTACTTTGAGATGTTTTCCAGCTGTCGTCTTTAGAAGGATAAGCGAATCTGCTTCACTTTTATAACAATACGCCACCTTACCTGGCTTGATTCTTCCTTCCACATCCAAAGTCATGACTGTCGAGAGGCCATGCTTGTACGCCTCAGCAATCGGAAGCACTTCGCCAGCGCCAGTCATAATCGGCGTGTCACCAGTAATGCATTTCCCCACGCCAGCCGGACCAGCAAACAATACATGCGGCATGTTGCCCTGCTTGACGAAGGCCTCGACCTTCTTCACGATGTCCTTCTGGCCCTGCACTTCAGCAAAGGTAGAAGGACGGTATTTCTCAGTCCAAATCGCGTTCTCAATCATGAAATCGAGGAACAGCAAGGGGATTATAAAGGTGATGGCGCAATGCTTATTAACCCCGAAACCCTCTCAAACAGCATGAAAGGTCGCAGGGAAGATTTTTGCAGGGACTACCAGGGCAGTATCACACTTAGAATCTTCCTCATCTTCATCATCTGGATATGGTACAGCATCACACCCTACACCATCCCCATCGAGAGCCTCTGGATACTCACCGGAGGCATGCTCCTCTATGCGGCATGGCTCTACCACATCAAGCACCCAACCATGGGACTGCTCATGCTTGTCGCAGCAGGACTCAACACGCTCATGATACCCTACTGGAGCAAACAGCTCAATTTGCTTCTCGCTTTAGCGATAACCGTCATCCTCTTCTGGGACATCGTCACCACCAATCAAAAGTGCGGTGCGGAGTAAGAACTAGTTCTCAAAGACTAAAGAACAAATAGTTTTACTGATGCCCAACAGCTTGCACAACGACCGGCTGGATGATGCTTTCGCCGTAGCGGTAGCGCGTCATGATGGTCAGCATGTCTGTGTAGATGCGCGCGCCTGTTTCCACACCATCACCAGTGAGGGTGCAAGTCACGGTCATAGGCGCTCCTTGGTAGAGGATAACAACGCCAGTGTTTGTGTCATCAAAGCTGCTGCACTCAATAAGCATATTACTGCCAGGCGGCGGCAACAACTGTACCTCAACGCGATACTTGTTGATGTTTGTGATGCTTGAATCGCAAGTCTCGTCAGTATAGAGACCGGTCCAGGTATCACCGTCTGGATCGCGGCCATAGAAGTCGCCAGTGCCAACATGCTCGATGATGAAGTTCACCATGACTTGATGCGGATTCATCGGGTTCTGCACAAGCGACGTAATCGCAATGGGTGCACCGCTGTTTTGCGGTCCCTTCTCACCAGTCAAGGTACAAATCTGCGTATCAATAACATTCTCAATGATGTCATCCTTGAAACAAATCGGGACAGTAGCTCTGCCCTGGTAGTCATAGCAGAGATTAACGAGGAAGTTCTGGATGTAATTGCCCTGGGCAAGTCCTTGATAACTGAGGCCGTCGAACACTACACGAGTGAGCTGACCAGGAAGGATTGTACCATCGAAGTTCTTTCGCGCGCCAAGAAGCACACCATCATACATGATGTTCAGATCGTCTACAGCGTCGATGCCGAAGACGCTCGGCACGAAACCTTCAAGCGAAACACCAAGGTAAGGATTTTCGGTGTCCAAGCCAACGTCAGATTCACCAACGTTCTCGATAGCAACACCAATACCGAAGGCCATGCGGTCGCCGTCATAGACAGCAGCAGGTGGCATACCCTCAACCAGTCCCATTTCCAAACCATCAGTGCCGCCGATGAATGGGATGCCCAACGGTTGCTGCTGTGGCTGGGCATCAGCACAGGCGACGATAAACGTGAGAAGTACGACCAACGCAAGGATTCGCTTCATAGGATATCAACCTCTGAAAAGGGATTTATAAGGTTATCGCTAAGTTACTCGTTTTACCATGACAGGCATATCGAAAATCTCGCCGTAACCATACCACAGCTCAATCACGAGTCCGGTCTGGTAGGCGCTGTTGAGTTCTGAATATTCGATAGGATAGGTACAGGTGAACCTGCCTGTTCCTGTACGGTCAAGGCGGAAGTGGTTCTGCGGCGAGCACGTCAACTTATTGTTGCCAATGCGTACCTCACCAATCCACACAGTATCCATGTCAGCGCTCTTCGCGCCACCAGGATAATACGGACTACACTTCTCAAGCTTACCCGGATCATATATTGTACCGTGGCCAGCATTTCGCACTTCGACGTGGAACACTGCTGTTCGAGGAGTATTTTCCTGGGTCACGCGGGTGATAGCAAGCGGCGCGCCCTGACCATTACTCCAGGTCGCGATACGCGGCGTGCACACCTTGCGGTTCGTGCTGTAGGGCTGCGGGTCGATGCACACTGTGGGTGCAGCGAATGTGGTATACATATAGCAGTTCGTCAGCATAATGTGCTGCTGAATCTGGTCGGCGCCTTGCGGCCAGTCGATCAAGTGACCGTTGAA
>JAAOYD010000076.1 GCA_018221165.1 Candidatus Woesearchaeota archaeon
CTGTTGTCCATCGTCTCGTAAAGCTGTTCCTGCAAGAGTTGGTTCATCGTAGCACCCTACCCATCCGTGTTAAGTCGTTGTATCCTGTCGTTGTCACAACTACTGTATTCTCGAGCCGTACACCTCCTAGTTTCTTGTAATAGAGTCCTGGTTCGACGGTGACAACCATGCCTTTCTTCAACCGTTCCGTACCACCATCGTGGAATGATGGCGCTTCGTGAATTTCCAACCCGACGCCGTGACCTGTTGAATGGATGTAGCCTTCTTCTTCTGTTGTTTTGTAGCCGGCCTTGATGAAGACGTCTGCGGCAGCCTTGTGTACAACTCCTGTCCGAACACCAGCCTTCACTTTTTTCAACGCGGCGTTCTGCGCTCGCTTGACTGTGTTGTAGAGTTTTTGGAGTTCTGGAGATGGTTTTTTACAGACAGTGCGTGTCATGTCGAACCAGTAGCCCGTCTCCAACGAACGCGGGAAGAAGTCCATGATGACTTGCTCGTCAGTTTTGATAACGCCCGAACCCATGTCATGGGGAAACGCAGTCTGTGGTCCATGGCTAACAATCAACTCTTGCGCCTCGCAGGCGTGCTCCAGCAAAATTTTGCGCGCTTCCATACGAAGAAATTCAGAAGTGAGTCTTCCCCCCTTAAACACCAACACACCTCTCTTATTCTTACTTCTCTTGATGATTCCGACGCAGCACCGCATGGCTTTCACAGTCGCATTCCTGACTTTCTTAATCTCGGCAATCTCTTTCTTAAACTTCACACTTCGGTCATAGAGTGGTTTCTCTGAGATGACGACCTTTATCCCCAACTTCTTCAGCTGCGCAACATGCGCCACCCACATCTTGCCCGAAACAACAACCTTTGTTATTCGCTTCTTCTTGAGATAGAGCGCTGCAATCTTTGCTAAGACGGTGCCCTTTCTGATTTTTTGCCCTTTCTTTTTCCTTATTCGTTGTTTGACTTCTTGATACAGTGGATCCAGAAGCACAATTGAATATCCTTTCTTCCTTCCAAGCAGCTTCTTCGCTCGGCCATATTCCAGAGAGGAAAGAATCAGCGTTTTCTTGCCAGTATCAACTAAGATGAAAGGGTCTGGCACAGAAAGGCCTGCGGCGTACCGCATGTCCGCGTCCGTCGTTGCTGCTATGATCAGCTTGGTCGCCAAGTCGATCTCACACTCCTATTTCTTCTTTATTTCAAGGGTTTAAAAGGATTGTTGGTCTAGAAGGAGAGAAAAGAAAAGTATATAAATTATTACCACTCCCTAGTGACTCATGGCTTATATTATAGATGAAGGAGAGATTAAGGGTGTCGCCTTCGACTGGTTTGGCGTCTGTGGCCAGAAACTCATCGACGCATGGGAGGACGCGCTCGGCTTACCAAGAGACAGTCCGATGCGGAAACCGTTCTTCGCGCATTTGGATAGCTGGGCGACGAGTGAGATTAATGGCATGGCATTCTTGGAAAAAGTTCTCCCTGTAGTCGGTCTTGAAGCTGCGACGCACGACTATCTGCTTGAGCACCCTGGCGTCATCTATACAGGAGTCCTCAACGCCGTGCGGGACTTGCGAAAGGCTGGCTATCGGACCGCACTTATCTCAGACAACTTCGACGAGATGGTGCCGTCCATCGAACGATGCATTGGTGGTTTCAGAGAGTATTTTGGTACAGTGGTCCTCTCGAACGAGCGCAAAATGACCAAAAAGAACCCTGCCATTTTCGAGGTGACGTCAGATTTCATGTGCGTACCGAACGTGAACATCCTCTTTATCGATGATAAGGAGAAAAATCTCGAGGTTGCAGCAGGAGAAGGATACCAAACGCTGCTCTGTGATGATCCTCACGCTGTCCCTCGCGCGCTGCGCCAGCGTGGTCTTGAGTTCTGAGCAACATTTAAAAGCCCCAAACCCCAAAAACCAGCATATGGGTCTCCTCAAGCTACGGCGCGATTTCCAGAACATCTCTCGTCTGCGCCAAATCGTCACGATTCTCGCGAAGCAGGGTTTCTATGACTTCGTGAGCAAGGCGCGCCTTACGAAGCACACATCGTTGCCGAGCCGTCTGAGAGAACCTCAAGAAACTTCGCCACAGCACGTCCGCGAAACACTCGAAGCGCTCGGACCGACCTTTATCAAGCTTGGCCAGGTGCTCAGTCTCCGTCCAGATCTTATCCCCTATGAGTATTGCGACGAGTTCCGTAAGCTCCAAGATGATGTCGCACCCTTACCGTTCGGGGTGGTAAAGGGTCTTGTCGAGTCAGAGCTCAAGCAACCACTGAGCAAAACGTTCAAGACCTTCAAAGACCATCCTGTGGCTGCAGCTTCCATTGCTCAGGTGCACGAGGCCATCTTGAAAGATGGGACGCGCGTTGCAGTCAAAGTCCTACGGCCGGGCATCCGAGAAGTCATGCGGCACGACATCGACCTCATGACCTACCTCGCGACGAAGATTGACAAGCATTATCCTTGGATTAACGCGCAAACCATCATCGAGGAGTTCAAGGGCTACACCAAGCGCGAAGTTGACCTCAGTTTCGAGCTGCGTAATATCCAGCGCTTCCACGAATTCTTCAAGAACAGCAAGGATGTCGTTATCCCTGCCGCCTACGAGGAGCTTTCCACCAAGAACGTGCTCGTCATGGACTTCATCAAAGGAATCCGTATCAGCGACAAGGCGTCATTGAAGCGTCACAAGTTCGACATGCATCACCTTGCCAGTCTCGGGGTCCAGTCCATGTTCCGCCAGATTTTTGAGCTTGGTGTGTTCCACGCCGATCCTCACCCAGGAAATCTCCTTGCGGTGAAGAAGCCGAAGCGGCAATGCCTCGCATTTCTTGACTTTGGTATCGTCGGCTTTATCGACGATGAACTTCAGGAATCGTTACTTTTTCTCCTCCACGGTCTCGTCGAACGCAACGTCCGTACTGTCACCCGAGCGCTCCTCCGTATAGGTGATAAAGGCGCGAAGTGCGACCCGCACCAGCTCGAACGAGCATTGAGCACGATTATTATGGATTGGCATGGTACGACCTTGCGTCAGCAGCGCGCCTCAGAGCTCATCCGCAAAGTGATTATCACTGGCGTAGCGCATGATATCGAAATGCCGTCTGATGTTGTCTTGATGGCGAAAGCGTTCGTCACAGTGGAAGGGACGGGAACCTGGCTGGATGAAAACCTCAACCTCACTGAAGAGGCGAAGCCGTTCCTCCAGCGAGCGTTGCGCCGTCGTCATTCACCGCAAGCCATGGCCCACGACCTGGCGGCTGGCGCGGAAGACTTGCGTGGGGTCCTGAAGGAACTACCTTATGTGGCGAGCACCTTGATGAGTAAGATTGAGGAGGGCAAGCTTGAACTCACCTTTGACAAAGAAGAATTCAAGCGCATGGAGCGCGACCGGGAGCTTGAAACCAACAGAACCACACTCGCAACTACCGCTGCTGCTTTTTTCATCGGGAGCTCATTCATCGCCGCTCTCGCACAGGAGCTCACCGTACTTGGCTTCCCATTGTGGCAGCTCGGCATGGGCGGCTTCCTCATCACACTCACTATGCTCGGCATCGTCACGATGCAGAGTCACAAATACGCACGTTCAGGGTGATAGGATGAAAGGAATATTGATGGACACGTTCAAGCTCGGCCTCGGTGCTATGGATTTGACACGCGAAGAGGCGTCGAAGCTAGTGAAGAAGATACAGAAGAAGTACCCTGGCGAGATCAAGGACGGCCGGAAGATGGTCGACAACCTTGTGAAGCAGGGTAAGAAGAACGCTGTTGATTTCAGCAAGAAGGTCGAGAAGGAAGTGAAGACCGCGATTAAGAAGCAGAAGCTTGTTGAGGAAGCTGATTTGAAGGAATTGGCGGCGAACGTGCGCGAGTTGGCTAAGACCACAGCAAAAATCGGCAAGGAAGTCGGTAAGAAAGGCGTTGCCGCGGCGAAGAAAGGTGCGAAGAAGGCCAGGAAGGCTGCCAAGAAGAAAGCCAAACCGAAGAAAGCCAAGCGCAAGAAGTAAACCCTTTTTATTCTCAGACGTATTCCCATTCTTTATGACTGAATCGACACCCGACAGGGTTTCCCTTGAACTCCTC
>JAAOYD010000007.1 GCA_018221165.1 Candidatus Woesearchaeota archaeon
ATCGTCTCGCTAGTGTTCGTACCGCTCTTCGTGTTGTACGGCAGCTTACTCTAAACCCTTTCTCCCAACATTTTTCCTTTTTTCTCTTATTTCCCTAACGCCGAAATATTTATAAGCTCTCTGACGGGAAATCAGCATTGAAGAGGTGGGCTAGTTCTGGCTCACATACGGTGGTGACTATTCATGGATAAGTCTGACGCATTCATTCTCTGGTTCGACCAGCTCGGCATCGAAGATGTCCCTCTGGTAGGCGGCAAGAACGCCTCCTTAGGTGAGATGTATCGTGAGCTCGCAGAGAAAGGTGTCAAAGTTCCTAATGGCTTCGCAGTCACAGCATATGCTTATCATTATCTGCTCGATAAGAACAACGCTAGGGAAAAGGTCAAGGAAATCTTGAGCGACCTTAACACACATGATATGAAGAACCTGGCCGAGCGCGGTCACAAGGTCCGTACCCTCATCCGCAACTTAGAATTCCCCACAGAACTACGCGACGCTATTCACGAAGCGTATCGCCACATGGCCAAGGAATACGGTGAGAACACCGACGTCGCCGTCCGCTCCAGCGCGACTGCTGAGGACTTACCAGACGCATCATTCGCTGGCCAACAAGAAACCTATCTGAACGTGCACGGTGAAGATATGCTCATCGACGCCTGCAAGAAGTGCTTCGCTTCCTTATTCACCAACCGCGCCATCAGTTATCGCCAGGACAAGGGCTTTGACCATTTCAGCATCGGCCTCAGTATCGGCGTGCAGAAGATGGTTCGCTCCGACTTAGCGACCAGCGGCGTCATGTTCAGTATTGATACGGAATCAGGTTTCGAGAATGTGGTGTTCATCACCGGCGCGTACGGTCTCGGTGAGAATGTCGTGCAGGGCGCAGTCAACCCTGACGAATACTATGTCTTCAAGCCTACGCTCCACAACAACTTCCGTCCAATCATCAGCAAGGAAGTAGGAAGTAAAGAGAAAAAGATGATTTATGACGAGCACGGCAACAAAGCTGTGAAGAACGTGCCTGTCCCGCCCGAAGAGCAGAAGAAGTTCTGTCTCAGCGACGATGAAACACTCCTCCTCGCAAAGTGGGCCATCATTATCGAAGAGCACTACAGCAAGAAAGCCGGCCACTTCAAACCCATGGATATGGAATGGGCAAAGGATGGTAAAAGCGGTGATATGTTCATCGTCCAAGCACGTCCAGAAACAGTCCACAGCCAGAAAGCGAAGAACGTATACAGTACCTATCATCTCGATGCGCCTGACAAGAAGATTCTCGTCACCGGCCACAGCGTCGGCAAGCGCATCGGCCAAGGCCATGTGAATGTCATCAAAGACGTGAAAGGTATCGGTGATTTCCAAGAAGGCGCAGTCCTCGTCACCGAGATGACCGATCCTGATTGGGAACCTATCATGAAAAAGGCAGCGGCCATTGTTACCAATTCTGGCGGTCGTACTTGCCACGCAGCTATTATCAGCCGTGAACTCGGCATCCCTTGCGTCGTTGGTAGCGAGAACGCTACAGAAGTGCTGAAGAACAACCAGGAAGTCACTGTCGACTGCAGCCAGGGTGATGAAGGCTATGTCTACGACGGCAAGATCCATTTCGAGATTGAAGAAACGAACTTGGATACCATGCCTGAAACCAAGACGAAAGTCATGATGATTGTCGGCACGCCCGAGCAGGCGTTCGAATTCAGTCGCATCCCGAACCAGGGTTGCGGACTCGCACGCATGGAGTTCATCATCAACAGCTACATTCGCATCCATCCACTGGCACTCATCGACTATCCGAACGTCGAGCCTGACGTGAAGAAGAAGATTGACGAGCTTACCTTCGGCTATGATGATAAGAAGGAGTACTTCATCGACCGTTTGGCACATGGTATGGGCCGTATCGCAGCAGCGTTCTATCCAAAAACAGTTATTGTTCGCATGTCTGATTTCAAGACGAACGAGTACGCCAATCTCATCGGCGGGCACAAGTACGAACCGAAAGAGGACAATCCGATGATTGGCTGGCGTGGTGCCTCACGCTACTATGACGAGAAGTACGCACCTGGCTTCGCTCTTGAATGCGCAGCGTTAAAGCGCGTGCGCGAAGAGTTCGGCCTGACGAATCTCATCGCGATGATTCCCTTCTGCCGCACCCTGGACGAAGCGCACAAATGCGTAGACACCATGGCTGCTCATGGACTAAAACAAGGGGAGAACGGTTTCCAGATCTACGGCATGTGTGAAATCCCATCAAACGTCCTCCTGGCAGAGGAATTCCTCGATATCTTCGACGGTATGAGCATCGGCAGCAACGACCTGACACAGCTCACCCTCGGCCTCGACCGGGATTCAGGCATGCTCGCGCACATCGGGAACGAGCGCAACGAAGCTGTGAAGAAGCTCATTGCTATGGTGATTGACGTGGCGAACAAGAAGGGAAAGTATATCGGTATCTGCGGTCAAGGTCCAAGTGACTTCCCTGATTTCGCTGAGTTCTTGGTAGAGAAGGGCATCCAAAGCATCGCCCTGAATCCGGACACGGTGATTGCCACTACGTTGACAATCGCTGAGAAAGAGAAGCAGCTCGGGAAGTAATCGTTTCCTTAATTTTCTCTTACTTTTTCTCTAACATTTCTTATTTTTCCTCTACATTTTCCCTGACGTTTTTCACGAATCTTTAAAAGGCCTCGACGGGGAAAAGAAAGTATCA
>JAAOYD010000077.1 GCA_018221165.1 Candidatus Woesearchaeota archaeon
AGCAGCAACCTTTATAAACTCTCATCACCGGTTTTCACGTGGAGAGGTGGACCTGTGCCTATTAAAGACCTTGATCTCGATTTGAGCCCGAAGATGCGATCCGGTGATGTCCGGGCGAAGCGTCGGGTGCTCAGTAGGGTGCTTGAAGGCAGCTGGACCGCCATGCTGAAAGGCCGAGGAATGGAGTTCGCAGGTTTCCGCCAATACACCTATGGTGACGACGCTTCGCGGATTGACTGGAACGCGACCTTGCGCGCGAAAGAGGTGTTGGTCAGGGAGTACGAGGAGTTCAAGACTATCAACGTGTTCTTCCTCTTGGATGTGAGCGACAGCATGCTCTTCACCAGTCAGAAGCGGCTCAAATGTGAGTACGCTGCTGAACTTCTCTTCAACCTGGCTGCGGCTATTGCGGATGCGGGCGACAACGTCGGCTACGCCATCTTCAGCGACCATATCATCGCGAAGCAGATGCCTGGTCTTGGCCGCGAGGTCGTGTACCGCATGGTTCAGGATCTCGAAAATGGGAAGAACTACGGTGGCAAGTCTGATTTCAAGAAGGTCATGACGTTCGTGAACAGTCTCCTGCGTGAGAAGAGCCTCATCATTCTCATTAGTGATTACATCGCTCTGCCAGAAGGCTGGGAGAAGTATATTCAGATGTTCAGCGTGAGCTACGACCTCATTGGCATCATGGTGCGCGACCCGCACGACTTCGCATTGCCAAAAGAGGGGCTGCAGGTTGTGGTGCGTGACCCTGAGAATCCAAATGATGAGCTTCTCGTCGACCTGAATCAGTATGCTGCGGCGTTCGAGGACGAGACGCAAAAAGAGGAGACCTACATCCGGAGTGTTTTTGAGAAGGCCCGTGCGAGCTTTCTCAAAGTGGATACCTCCCATGACCCCTATGATAGCTTGCTTGCCTTCTTCAAGAAGCGGGCGAAAGTGGTAAGGGCGTGAAAACATGGTACAATTCGTCTTTGAACAGTCAGGGAATCTCTGGTTCCTGCTTTCCATCCCACTCCTGCTACTTCTTCATTATTATTTCACGCGGCACATAAAGCGGAAAGCTTTGCTGTTCGCGAACTTCCGCGCTATGAAGCGCATTACTGGTAAGCGACTCATGACGAGGAACAAGTTTATTCTTGTCCTGCGTATGATACTGCTCGCGTCTGCGGTTCTTGCGGTGAGCGGTACGGTCATGTGGTATTCTGGTACCACCAACGAAGATGATTTTGTCATTGCCATTGATACATCGTCAAGTATGACTTCTGAAGATGTGGCCCCTTCCAGAATAGAGGCTGCGAAGAAGGATGCGACGATCTTCGTCGATTCGCTCGATTCGACAACGCGTGTGGGGGTTGTGGTGTTTAGTGGGATTAGTCTCATCCGAGCAATACCGACTACTGATAAGGATGTGGTACGTGAAGCGATTGATTCACTGGAGCCATTACAGGCGGGCGGCACGGACATCCCTGGCGCCATTATCACGTCGACGAATCTTTTGTTGGATAATAGTCGCGGTCGAGCAATCATCTTGATTACCGACGGCTCGAACACCATTGAGACCTTCCTCGACGCGTCGATGCAACGCGCTTTGGAATATGCGCAGGAACATCATATTAAGGTGCACACCATTGGTATTGGCACGAATGCAGGTCCTATTGGTTACTTGCCGACCTACTACAACGTAAGCGCAGTGTACAACGAGGAGAATCTTCTTCAGATTGCGAACGCAACTGGGGGAACGTTCATCAAGGCTGAGACTTCGAACGAGCTCATTAATGCGTTTCAGATTATTGCTGACAAGACTGAGGAGCAGCTCATCCGTCGTGATCTTAGGGCGCCGCTGATGATGATTGCGTTGCTGTTGTTGTTTGCAGAATGGATACTGATTAATACGCGATTCAAGAGTGTGCCGTAGAGTTCTATAAATCTTCAAAACTTCTGATTGGTAAATCGTTTGTCTCCCATGCTTTCTTCCAGGAGATGGGTCCGCAGTCCATGCAGATGAAGAAGGTGCCGTGTTTGCTCTCCTTGATGTCGAGCCAGCCGCCGCAGACGCATTTCAGATTGATCTCCTTGCCTGTGTGCTTGGTGCAGACCGGCAGCTGCTGGCTGTTCTTGGTTGTGGCCTGGTTGCCACAGAACGGGCACTGGATTTCTTGGCTTTGGCCGTAGACCTTGCGATAGCGCATGGGGCTGTTAGGCAGAGACGTCCTTTTTAAGCCTGTCGTCTCATAATATTTATAAACGCCCTTGCTCGTGTATCCCTTGATGAGAGGCCTCATTATCCTTGTTGTCTTGCTGCTCTTGACAGCCTGCGCTGGCAACCAGCTTATTGATGATGGGAATGGCACTGTGGGGCCGCCTCCGCCGCCTGAGATTAGGCCTGACATTCCTCGTGTTGATGTGCCGCCCGGTGATCCCATAGGGACGAAGGAAAGCACGCGTTTTGAGGAAATCAAGATGCTTCTTAGTGATGGTGCACAGACGGGCATCCGTAAGGCTGAGGATGGTTTCTATGTCGGCGGTCCCGGCGATCCCTTACTTGTCGGTGATACTATCGGTGAGCACATGCCAACCTTGACGAAGTTTGAATTACCTTGGCTGATTGCGCCCAATCCTGGCTATCCTGGTCCCGAGATTCCTGTGGAACAGCTTGTACGGTTTTACTTTGAAGATGTAGAGAACGGAACAGGTTATTTGCGTTTCCAACGGAGTAGGACGAGCAAGCTCGTGCGTTCCTCCATCTTCTTCCCCTACAAGGAGCCGATGTTTGAATATGCTTACCTTCTCTACGCAAGCAACTTCCAAGCGATGGAAGGCCTGGAGATTGATTTCTTCGGCAGCAAATACTGGATCTATGAGGCGCACCCGACTAGTCTTGACTTGTATGGTGTTGACACTGAGAAGCATCTTGTGCTCAGAAATGATTCGTCCTTGTGGTTGAACGGGAAGGAATATTCGCACACGAACGTAACTGTGTCGCCCTGGAGTGTTATTATCCGCTACACTGCACCTCGAAGTGTGCGAACACAAGGGGTCGCGCTCTATGAGGGAGAAAACTTGCGGAGCAAAATTCCCGCACCAGAGATATTCCTCTATGACAAACTGGATATCGTCTATGAAGGCCTCGAGGGGAACATTGAGAACGCCTGGATTATTGAAAGTGTTGGTGATTCAATACGGGCAGATTTTATTAATCTCATCGGTGATCAAGTTGAACTCTTTACGCATTGTCCGCCCTGGGGTACAGATGATAAGGCTTTGCATGTGAAGGAGTGTAGTTCAAGTAATGATTTCTGTATCGAACGCAAAGATCGCTTTACTATTACCTCACAAGGTGGTGTCTCCTCTATTTTTGAGTTCCGCGCTGTGAACGACATGGGGAGTGTTGCAGAGTTCCGTGAGTATACTACTGGGGAGACGCACGTCGTCGAGGTTGCCGAGACGCGCCAGACCCGCGAAGGCCTGCCCGTTCTTGAGGGTGAATTACGTTACGCTGATTCACGCTTTAGAGTTCGGATACTGTACAATGAGAGTGATAGAGGACATTCTCGCTTGAGCATGGACCAGAACGGCGACCTTGGCATTTCAGGCCGGGAAATACCACTTGTGCTTGCGCAAGGTTATGAGTTGCGGTTTGGTGAGGGTAATCTGAGCTCGTGCAACTTGGACTTCGTTGCTCTGCCGATTATTGGTCATAAGGATTTTAGGACTGAGGAAGTGACGAAGATACTTGTGAATTCCCTTCAGGTATCTGCGGTTGATGAACTTGATTACACACTCAGCACTGATCTCGAGCTCTTCCAGGTTGAAGATGAACGGGAGTGGGTTGGCAAGACCGAACGCGGTGTCTTCGTGACAATGCGTGAGACTGAGACTGGTGACCGTGGTGGTATGTTGTTGTTTGATTACCCGCCGGATTTCGCGAGCGGCCTGGTACGGATTGTGACCTAATGATAATTTCTGAAGGTGCGGTGAAAGCGCGCGTTCCTGTTGTTGAGAAAGTCTCGAAAGAGATGGAAGTCTTCTACAATCCTGTGATGAAGCTGAACCGGGACGTTTCAGTGCTCCTCCTTAAGGTGTTGGGAGAGGAACGGAAGAAAGACAAGGAGTTCGAAGGGTTCAGAATCGGTTCTCCTCTGGCCGGAACTGGTATTAGGGAGTGTCGGTTTTTGGTTGAACTCGATAAAGGACTCTTGAAAGAAGTTCACATCAACGATTACTCTGAAGACGCTGTGAAGTTAATCAAGAAAAACATCTCGCTCAATGAAGACAAGCTTAATTGCCATGAAATTGAAGTGAGCTGTGACGAATCCGACAAGTTTCTTCTTGATTCCTGTGGCTACGGTTACATTGACATTGATCCCTTCGGCACGCCGAACCCGTTCTTGGACGCGGCAGTGAAGCGAATTCAGCGAGAAGGAATCCTTGCAGTGACTGCGACGGATACGAGTGCGTTGTCTGGCACCTACGAAGACAGTTGCTTGCGGAAATACTGGGCGAGGCCGATGCGGAATCATCTCATGCATGACGTCGGATTAAGAATCCTCATAAGAAAAGTCCAGCTAATAGGAAGTCAGTTCGAGAAATCATTAGTTCCAATTTATAGTTACAGCAAAGATCATTACATGCGTGTGTTTTTCTTGTGCCAGAAGCAAGGAAAGAAAGCGGCAGCAGCAATAATAAAACAACATCAATACCTTCATTATTGTTCAAAGTGTTTGAGTATCAATACGAGCGTGAGTAATAATGAATCCTGCTGTAAAAAACAAACAATATGGGCGGGTCCTTTGTGGATTGGTCCATTGTGGGATAAGAAGTTGGCCAAGAACATAGCGAAGACGAACACGTCCTGGAAACACGGCCAACCAAAGAACCAGAAGTTCCTCGACATCATCGCTGCCGAGGCGCAGGAGAACCTCATTGGCTTCTACCCGTTCAACCTCGCGAGAAAACTCTCGAAGAAAACCCCGAAGAAGAAGGAAGAACTCCTGAAGCGCAAAGGCGTCTATCCGACACATTTCGAAAGCAACGCAGTGAAAGCACGAGACGCGAAGCTATTGTTCTAAAGAGCAGATAATTGTTTGTTAATGAAGATAGAATTGTCCAGATAAAATGTTTAGTGAGACGTCAGGCTTCGCCCATGCCGAGATAGCCGCGCATGAAGCCCGCATCTCCTGCATCTACATCCTCTGATTCGTCCTGGCCGTGCCAGACGACGCTTTCCATATCCATTTCGTCGTATTCCATTTTCACCACCCCATTCGGTTATTTTTCAATTCACGATGTAAATGAATATAAGGGTGATGTTTGATTCACTGTTTGACATCTTTAACTTAAGCCCGACACGGGTCAGAACTGAGTCATCACTTCGCAGTATCGGTCAACAGAGTTCTTTTCCATATAGAATATATATCAAGCAATCTGCGCGACAAACGACGCAATCAAGATAGTAATGGTAATATTCCCAAGAAGCAACGGCAACACTATCCGACGATAGCGCGTCCCACAAAGACCAACACTGACAGTGACGAACTCATTCGGAAAGGGTGTGAACGCTGCATACACGTACACCACAGCAGGAATAATCCAGGACGGCTGCTTCCGAAGCCATTTCCCGAAGCGTTCCAGGCTCGCGTACCATTCGTCCGGCAGGACGTTTCGGCCGTGCCGTCCAGCGAAGAAGAACAAGGAATCTCCAATAGTCACGCCTGCACCGCCGAGGATGCCGAGCAACACTGGATCAAGCCCCCCGGCAGCTAAGGTAATAATCGTGGCGAAGTAGCTCGTTGCGGTCAATGAACTGATACCACCGAACGCCGCGACGAGGAACACTACAAGATAGCCTTGGTGGATGCCAAGCAACTCTACAATCGCTGTCGGGCCGACAATGCCGAGCACGAGCGCCCATAACACGAGAAAAGAGATGATAAGGAAGAAAGTCGTGGTTCTCCGTACGCGCCGCATATGATGCTTCATATGGACTTTTTCTTAAAGGTTCCCAATAGCTATAAAAAGGCGTCTTCCCAAGAAGGGCCTATGCGACGATTCCTTCCCTTTCTCTTGCTCTTCTTCATCCTCGCCTGCGCTGATTTATCAGTATTAGAATGCGAGCAGGGGTATATGTTCAACGGCACGGTTTGTTGCCAAGATAAGGACAACAACAGCATCTGTGATCTAGCGCACGTCCTCGACGAGAACGCCGAAGCTCCGCCAGCAGTGAAGCCAATAGAGATACAACAACCCATAGCTCCCGTCGTCATCAAGCAACCTATTGATTCAACTGAACGTCAAGCACTCATCGAAGCATTCGCCAAGAACACCGTGAGTCTGTGGCAGCGACAACGGTGGCGCGAGCTCCACCAGATTCTCCCTCTGGAGGATAAGGTCGAGATCAGCGAGCAGGAATTCAACATTCTCATGCCGCTCTTCAACTATGATAACCGCGTCGAGCACGACCCTTCCTATGAATACATCAAGATGAACCCGAAGTTCAACCAGTTCAAAGGGCTTGTCCTCACCCTCGGTGAGGTTACGCTGGACGGCGATACAGCCTCTGCGACTGTTGAGGTCATGTTTGGTAATCGCCCTACTGGCGAGCAGGATCTCAGCTTTGTCTGGGACAACCAGTGGTTTGTCAAGAATCCCTTGCCGACCAACGAAAAAGAGGATTTCTGCGACACATCAGGTTATGCTCATTATTGCTACGCCGAACTGGCCAAGGCCTACAAGAAGCCAGAGTATTGCGCCAAGAGTGGCATGTATTTTATTGAGTGTTACCAAGGGCTCAGCAGGGAAATCCCTGTGGATGTTGCGGTTGCGGTGTGTGGAGCGCAGGATACGCGTACCTTGAACGATGCATGTCTCAATAACGTCGCTTTTGAGACTCGGAGCGCGCTCCTCTGCGATGAGATTGCTATCAAGCTGAACTGGTACGAGTGCCTTGGCATCATTGCGGGCTACGCTGGCAACTTCCAGCAATGCACTGGTGTCATCGAGGGGATAAACAAGCTCACGGAAACACGCTACGAGAATCGCTGTGCGTATGGTTATGCGCGTGCTACTGGCGACAACAAAATTTGCGACCTTATCGACAATGACCTTGAACCAGAACTCAGAGATGCCTGTGGTGATGTCACCACGCCAGAGCGCCGATAACTGCGAATCAGGTTGCGCTCTTCACAACGTTTTAGAACTACCACGCCTTTTCCACTTCCGAGGTGATCCTCAATGACTATGAAAGATCAATTATTGAAGTTGAAAGAGAACTGGTTACTGATAGCGATTCTTGTTGTTGTTGTCGTCATGATGAGCGGCGGTAGCAATGTGATGAACAAGGTCGGTGGTGTCGCCTCCTTCGCAACGGATTCTATGATGATGGAACAGTCCTATCGTGGTATCGCACCACCCATGCCTGGTTATGGTGGTGATTTCGCACCTGAAGTTGAGGAACGTGTTATCCTTAGGACTGCGAGCATCGGTGCAGAAGTCGAACGCGGTGAGTTCAAGGCAGCCGAGCAGCGCTTGCGCGGCATCATTTCCAGCGCAGACGGTTTTATCTTGAACGAGAACGCGAACAAGAACGGTGAAGGCAAGAGCAGCTATTACCGTGGCAGCTACCAGCTGAAGATTCCCCTGAACAACTATGAGAGCACAGTCGAGCAGTTGAAAACCCTCGGCGAAGTGAAGAGCTTCAACGAAAACACTATTGATGTCACTGGCCGCTATGTGAGTATCGAAGACGAAATCAAGACCGAAAAAGGACGTCTCGTTCGCTTCGAGCAGATGCTCAAGGACGCTGACCGTGTCGAGGACAAGATTGAGCTTACAGACCGCATTTACTCGTTGGAACGTCGCATCATGCATCTTGAAGACAGCAGGGACGACATCGACGAACGCGTCGATTTTACAACTGTTAGCGTTTCCCTCACTGAAGAGCGGAGCGGCTACGCGAACATGCATTTCGTCAAGTTCAGCGAACTCGTGAAGAGCTTTGTTGAGAGTCTGAGCAACCTGTTCCGACTCATCTTCGTTGGGTTGCCCTGGTTGATTGCCTTAGCAATCATCGCGTTCTTCTGGAAGCTGTTCAAGCGGAAGGCATAGACATAACTCTTTTAAACGCTTTCTTTCCCCTTCTTTTTATGAGATACGCAATTATTATTGTGCTCCTGCTTTTGGCGGGCTGCGCGGCAGAGGTGGAACAGATGGATAACCCGACAGTTACACTTGAAACAAACAAAGGAGCAATCACGCTCGAAATCTACGAAGAGACTATGCCAATCACAGCCGGTAACTTCCTCAAACTAGTGGGTGAGGGCTTCTACGACGGCGTCATCTTCCACCGCATCATCCCGAACTTCATGCTTCAGGGCGGCGACCCGACGGGAACAGGCACTGGCGGTCCGGGCTACAAGATTAAGGACGAGTTCACTGACAACAACCGCAACGAACGCGGCACAATCAGCATGGCAAACGCTGGTCCAAACACAGGCGGCAGCCAGTTCTTCATCAACCTCGTGGACAACAGCTTCTTAGACAGCAAGCACCCAGTCTTCGGCAAGGTCACAGAAGGAATGGATGTCGTCGACACAATCAGCCACGTCCGCACAGGGCCTGGCGACAAGCCCGTGGAAGATGTCGTGATTCAGAAAGCGACGGTCAATTAAGACCAGTTGTGCCTTTCGGCGATTCTACTATAGGTATCTCGTGAGAGATAACCCTCGTCCCTGAGGAATTCAAAAGCGTTCTTTCTTGCGTCTCTCATCTCGACGAGCGAGTGCGCGTCGCTGTTCACCATGAAATGGTCGCCATGCTCGAGCATGATGCGAAGCTTGTCCATGTCGAGCTTTCCTTCTTGCAGGTTACTCCCATTCAATTCAAGAGGGATGCGGTACGCGTTCGCTGCACGGCAGAGTCGTTCCATATCGAGGTGTTCAGAGGTCTTCTTGAACGAAGGATGACCGATGAAGTCAATCTTGTCATTGTGGCGTTCCAATGCCTTCAGATACGCTTGGGTGATTTTCTTAGGAGATCCTTGATAGGCAAGATGGTGTGCGCTGAGAATGAGGATTTCTCCTTGGGCGGTGTGCGGTGCTTCGTTGAAATCGCAGATGTCCCCTTCTTCGTTGAGTAAATCTCCTTCAACTCCCCATATTACTTGGACGTTGTTGTGGACATTCTCCCAACGGTTAATCATATCGCGCCAGGCACCCGCGCCAAAGAACTTCCCTCGTTGTTCACGTAATGCTTCCAGCGATACTTCACTGTGGTCGGTGATTGCGATAACTTCGAGTCCTATTTTACCTGCATATTGCACTACTTCTTCTATGGTATTGAGCCCATCGCTGAATGTGCAGGTGTGCATGTGGTAATCAGACGGCCAGGGGTTCTGAATTTGACCGGGACGAAGGAGTGCCATGTACTCGTGGAACGGAGAATACCTTATAAAAGTTACTCTCTAGAAGTGGTTATTCTTTGACCCAACCTGAACAGGCGCCTTTGTGCTTCATGTCAGTGCCTGCTTTGCGAGTGTAGCAGAGGTTGCGATAGGTTTCGCCGTCAGCGCCGCAGACGGAGTCGTCCAGGTTGCTGCACGGAGCATCAGCAGTTATCCTGGGGAAGAGAAGGTCGTCCACTACGACGTTACCGGTGATGGACGCTGGCGTGTTCACTTCGAGAAGGTCTGGTCGGACGAACGCGAATGCGAGAAGTGCGATGAGCACGATGCCGATGACTCCGATGATGGGAACCTTGCTGCGATGCCAGGCGAGCTTCATACAGGGAGAAATGAGGGAATTAGTTTATAAATATTGCGTCCCTTAAAAGAAGAGGAGCTTCACTGCACTCGCAATGACAATGAGGGTGAAGAGGCCACGCACCCACACATCCCCTTTCTTGACCGCGTGCCGAGCGCCGAGGTAGCCACCAATGAACATGCTTGCTATGAGGATGATTCCAATCATATAGTCTATGATGCCTGCGATTGCAAAGACGATAACTGCAAAGGCTGCATTCACTAATCCAGGAATCTTTATCGTGGCACTTGCTTCAGTGATGGTAAGACCGAGGGTGAGCATCATGATATACATGAAGATTGTGCCGCTGCCGCCGCCAAAAAAAGCCGCCCAGATAGAGAAAATGAAGTAGAGAGGGTAGCTGAGTCTGAAAAGCCATCCTGGGATGTGTTTTTTGCGGATGCCGAAGTCTTTCATGAAAAGGAAAGGTAAGGGGATGAGGACGCCGATACCAACAATCCGTGAAAGAAGTGTCGTATCGACTTTCAAGAGGAGCCATGCGCCGATGATTGCACCGAGGAAGCCAAAGAGGGTGAGTCCTAGCGTAAACTCCCAACGAATCTTCTTCGCTTTCCAATAGGTGTGGATAGCACCTACTCTGAGTCCCAAAGAGCCGAACTTGTTCGTTGCGATGGCGACTTGTGGCGGCAGTCCGACGAAGATAAGGAAAGGGATGGTGATGAGACCGCCGCTGCCAACCTGTGCGCCAATGAAGCTGCCAACAATGCCGATGAGGAAGACAAGAAGCAAGGTCAGGAGTTCGGACATGAGAAAAGAGAGGAAAAGGTTGATTTAAAGGTTTATCCAAGTGCGCGACGTACATCGATGACTTCGCAGCTCTGAACACCGTCGAAACCGGCAATCTCCACTTCGAGGTCTTCTGTGCCGCCTTTCGCTTCATCGCTGACGAAGGTAATCTTCAAGGCCTTGAGGCCAAAAGCGATAGGCTCGATTTCGACCTTTTTCTCCGCCTCTTCACCGACGAAGGCATTAATCTTCTCTTCAGCCGCTTTCTGGATCGCCTCGAGATCCACTTCAGGGGTCTCTGGCATAATCTTGAAGGTAATAATAACTTGTGCCATCTTCACACCTCAGAATCAGTTCGGGCCAGTGAACCCGCACTTGGGGCAGGTGTATTTGACCACGTTCTGTCGTTCGCTCTTGGTGCGGACGATAATCTCGCCGCATTCTGGACAGGGAAAACTCACGCTGCCCTTGTCGTTCACCACACTGGTGCCGGTTGCTGTGCTTTTAGTCTCCATGAATATCAAGCCTCGGTTGGTAATCGGTAGGGCGCGAGAAAAGAAGGTGGTTTTTAAAGGTTGCTGTGGCATCACCACCTTGGCATAAAGTTTGGTCACGAGCATGAGCTTGCTCATAATTGCGAGTGACCAGTAAATCTCAGACGAAGGATGAGTAGATGGCCGTGGTGATGCTGATGGTTCATTTCTTCCCAACGCACGCCTTAATCAGCCCGTAGAACAACGGTGCTGGCTCGAGGAGCTTGCTCTTCAGTTCCGGATGTGCTTGGGTCGCGACGAAGTAGGTCAACTTGGGATTCTCGATGAACTCGACGAGCGTGCCGTCAGGACTCATACCGGAGAACACCATGCCGTTCTTCTCCAGAATCTTGTGATGCTCAGGGTTGACTTCGTAACGGTGACGGTGACGTTCTGAAGCTTCATCGGTGCCGTAGAGCTTCTGAATCATAGTGCCTTTCTTCAGCACAGCTGGATAGGCGCCCAATCTCATGGTGCCACCCTTGTCTTCAATCTCTTTCTGCTCTGGAAGAATATCAACAACAGGATGTTTCGTCTTCTCATCAACTTCAGTACTGTTCGCACCTTCCAAGCCGCAGACGTTGCGAGCGAATTCAATGATGGCCATCTGGAGACCGTAGCAGATACCTAAGTATGGGATGTCGTGCTCTCTGCAATACCTGACCATCTCAATTTTCCCTTCGACTCCGCGTGAACCGAAGCCACCGGGGACGATGACGCCGTCAATGTCTTTCATTTCTTTCTCAAGGTCGTGCTGGTCGCTGGTCTCAATCCATTTCAAATCAATGCCGACGTCGAACGCGGCTTCACAATGGTGTAACGCTTCGATAATTGAGGCGTAGCTATCCTCGAGTCGCGTATACTTGCCTGCGATAGCTATGGTAATCTTTTTACTGTGCTCTGCTGTCAGCCTATCCACCATCTTCTGCCAGTCAACTTGTTCTTTGAGGCCGTTGATGCCGAGCTTTTCGTCGATGAAACGAAGCATGCCTTGTTGCGCGAAGTTGATGGGGATGGTGTAGACGCTGTCGACGTCGTCCGCAGAAAT
>JAAOYD010000078.1 GCA_018221165.1 Candidatus Woesearchaeota archaeon
GGAAAGATGATTCGTGACGGCCTGAAGGAAATCAACTTCAAGGAAGGCAACAAGATGCATGCTGTTCCTGTGAAGCTCGATGTGGCGAAGATTGAGATTAGCGGACACGCGGATAGACGCGAACTCATGAACTTCATGAAGCGCCTCACGCCCAAACCCCGCAAAGTCATGGTCAACCACGGTGAGCAGAGCCGCTGTCTCGACTTGGCACGTAGTATCCACCAGCAATTCCGCATTGAGACAGTAGTGCCGCGGAACCTGGATGCGATTCGGGTGCGGTAGGTTAGTCTTTCCTTCTTGTCATTATTATCAGATAGAGTAGTAATAGAATATCGAGTATGAATATTGGCAAGAGTACCCAGCGTGCATTCCCTAATCTGGTCCGGTCATTTGATATATACTGCACGCCTCGTGCCACAGGATTCCCAAAGAGAACGTAGTTTGTTACGGTCATGAGATTCCTGGTTCGGTAACCAAAATCAAAGAGATTCTCACCATCAATGACGACGACTATAGGGTTGTTATCGTATACTCGCGTTTCTTTATTTCCGAGATAATCAGGGTCATTATCCGTAGGCTCACTTAGCCTTGTTGGAACTGCATTGCTGAAATCATCAGTGACTTGAGTCAGACTCAAGTATTCATCTTCTTCATTCTTGAAAACCAGATTGCCATTAGTGTCGACGAGCACCCACCCTTTCTCCGGGAAATAGATCTCGCTGATGGTGTGGCCTTTCATCCAGACCACTCTCGCATCATAGCCCAAGGTGTTCGCCACGGAAACCACTAACCTCGAATATCCTGAACATAGCTGCGGAATCTCAGCAATCTCGAAGACGACGCCGCGTATGTCGAGATTCAGTGCGCTATCATGATATAGTTCCGTCCTCACGAACTCAGCAATTTTCCTTGTAACTTCTGAGATGTTTTCCTTGTCAGATATGGCGATAGCGTTCTTCACTACTTCTTGAAATTTATCCGTTAGTTCAACGTTCGAGTTGACATTTCTCTCGTCAAAATCCGTCGTTGCATAGTCCATGCTGATGAACGGAAATGGTTTCGACAGCACAAATGCCACGCCGATGATGTTGATGATAATGAGGATGATAAGCAGATACTTGCACTTCTTCAAAGCATTCATATAATGCATAATGACGAGACCTCTCACGTCTATTTAAATATTTTATTAACTATGAAGCCTACTATGAGAAAGAAGAAAAAGGTAAAAGTAGTTTTATCGCTCGTGGGGCAGGGTGCGCTTCACATCCATGGGGATGACGTCCGCTTCGAACTCTCGGCGGGCGATATCCACAGGGTTGTACTTAATCTCCTCAAGCTGCTTCTTCGTGAGCTTGATGAGCATCGGTGCCCCCTGGCTAATCTGCAAAGCGCGTGAGCCGATAATCCTGGCCCGCTCATACTTGGTGTATTTCGACCGCTCTTCAGTTTTCTTTGCCATACCAATCACCCTACTTGATGTACTTGCGTAATCCCTTTGCGGTTTTGACTGCTAACGTCACCATCTTGTCGATGTCGTCGATGCTCAAGGGCTGCTCGCCGCCTTTCTGCATTGAGCAAAGCTTTCCATCTTCTACTGAGGTCACGGTCAAGCGTGCGTCAGCAACACTCATCTCGTCGAATGTGGGGTCGATGAGGAAGTTGTCGCCAATCTTCACCACAGTCACGGGAATGGGCAAGCACGAAAGCTTCAAGCCAGTCTTTGTGTGTACATGGAAGTCCGCTTGGCCATCCACCAGCTTCGGCAGGCGCGCTTCTTTCAACGCAATAATGCCTGCTAAACCACCCAGGTCGATGAGATTGCCGTCGTGGTTCAAGGGACAGACGTCCACATTTACCATCCACACTTGCTCGCCTTTCTTGATGCAGAGCGATTTCTCGTCGATAGCCTCGCTTTCTCTGATGCCACGATCGATAACCCTGGAAGCCTCGATGCTCTCAATTGAGGGAGGTCCAAGCTCGTAGCGCGGGTTACTCATGGGGCGCAGTTCGGCGCTCACCATCAGCGTGCCCGAATCCGGCCTATCCGGATAGGGCTTGCCCACGTCAATCTTCACGCCGACGACGACGTCCATCTCGCCACACTTAATGTGCGCACTGCCTTCCGCAGTAGAGATCGTGCCAGTCTCAATCGTCATGGGACGCCACTCGTCCAGCTTGCGACCATCGAGACGCACACCTTTCTGCAAGGCCTGGTTGATATGTTCTTTCAACGCGTTATTCATGATAATCACTCCTTTACCTTCTTCGCTGCTTCTGCATAGCGAGCCTTGATGGCTGCGCGCTGCGCTTCAGCGATTTGCTGGAATGCGGGTTTCGCTTGCTCCAGCGCTTTCTTCAATTCAGCGGTCGAGGCATGACCATCCATCTGCAGCAGCGTAATCTCGCCAGTGCTTGGAATCATTGCGACCGGGATGTCTGCGACATCGCCAGTCTTCCACGCTTCTTCCTCGTAGTCCAGGTCGACAACAGGGAGGCCGTCGACCATGCCCACCGCCACTGCGGCGACCATGTCACGCATTTTGATGCCTGCGTCAGCCATGGCGATGCTCGCCGCGCTAATCGCTGCGCATCGGCTGCCTGCATCCGTCTGCGGAAGCTCGATGAAGACGTCAACGACCGCGTTCGGGCAGTCGCTCAGGTCAGTCACTGGACGCAGTGCGTTTTCCATGACCAAGCTGATTTCCTTCGACCTTCTGCTCGGTCCTGGGCGGACTCGGTTGCCTTGCCCAGAGAACGGCATCATGTTGTAGGTGCAGCGTAGCGTCCCGCGCTTTGGATCATGCTTGTTTCGCGGGTGGAACTCGTGCGGGCCGTACACTGCGGCGTATGCCTCAGTGTCGCCAATCTTGAAATAGCCGCTACCATCCGCCTTCGGGATGACGCCTGCTTTCGCGATAATCTTTCGCGTCTCAGCCGGTTTTCGGCCATCGTGTCGTTTCTTGTATGCCATAATAATCACCTTCTGGGCGGTCCCCTTCTGGGACCGTCTCTTCGTGGACCACTTGGTCCATCACGTCGAGGACCTCGGTAGCTGTCGCGCCTTGGTCCGTCACGTCGTGGGCCGTCACGTCTCGGGCCGTCACGTCGCGGTGGGCGGTGGTCGTAGCTCTCCTCTTCCGGCATCTCTTGAATCTCAATCTTCTTGCCAGTCTTCTTTTCGAGCCACTTCTTCATCCGTTCAGTCAAGCCGGGGACATGGGCCTCCTCCTCAATCTTACGGATAGCCTCAATTGCGAGGACTTCCTGCTCAGGGTCGCCGTTCAGCCACACTATGCCATTCTGGCCGACGATGAGCTGGATACCAGTTGCAGACTTGATCATCATGACCATGCTGCCGCGCTTACCAATCAAGCGAGGGACCTTCGCCGCATTCACCTTGATGATGCGACCACCCTGCAGTTTACGCAGGCCAGGACCTTTCATCGAGACGTCAACGAGATTCTGGCTCGTCACCTGGAAGATCTTGCACACGACGTACTCGTCGATGTTGAAGAACGCCGTCAGGTCTGCGCCTTTCTTGATGTAGTCGAACGTCGCGTCCTTCAAAGGGAGTACGGCGCTGTACGGGCTGTTAGTGTCGATACGCCATCCAGTCATCAGGATGTCCTGGACTCTACCGATAATTACGTCGTATTTCTTCGGCAGGTATGCGCTAGCCAAAGGTATAGTCTTCAAGACTTTCCCCTCGACGATGAGCAACCCAGTCTGGTTCGCGTAGATGTTCTCGTCTTTTCGGTACGTACCCTGACTGGGTAAGTACTCCATTCCTTGTGCGAGTACCTCGCCTGGGACGACCACATCATGGTCCTTCACCAGAAGGGCACTCTTCTCTTTCGCTGCTGTCATATATTCACCTTTGATTATTCTTTTTTCTCTTCAATCGTTGCGCCCCCGTGGGTAGCGCCGTTCAGCATATCGCTGAAGTCGAGTTTGAGGCCTGCTGGGAGCTCCACTTGAGCTTCCCATGAGCCATCGTTCAACCATGAATCTTTTACTATCTTCGCCATGCGTTCAATCTCACCGTACATCTTGGCCGCGTATTGGCTTGGGATGCGCACTGTGAGCTTCGCAATTTCGAAACGCAACGGTAAGATTGGTTGGAGCTTCTTCACCACTTCATCGAGCTGCTGCTCAACTGTGCGAAACTCGTCAATCTTCACTTTGGCTTCATCCATAGCGAGTTCAATACGTTTCTCAGGATGAGGGTTACCTGTTTTGGGATCAATGGCGTTGCGATGAATCTTCACGACGAGCTTCCGCAGCTTTGCAGTTCTGACTTTCTCGCGGTGCTCAGCGGTGAGTTGGATTTCGCCCTCGTCGATAATCTTCTTCGAGGCGCCATCGAAATCATTACAGCCAAGTACTGAGGTGAGGCGGTCTGGGCTCGCAATTAGTCCCTTCTTCGCGTCGCTGAAGATTTCCTCGGCGCGGAACACATCCTTGAGGTTGCCGCTGCCTGTCTCCTTGAAGGCGATGGCTGCGTCAGGGTCGACGACAATCTCGAATACTTCTCCACCTTTGCGCAGGCGCGCTAGGTTGAAGCTGACTTTTTCTCGATCGAATGTCGGTCCCCCTCTCATAGTTTCACCCCTTGACGTACTTATCAATCTCAGATTGCTTAATCTTCCGCATCATGCCATCCTTCTTGACGATGGCGGCGTCGATGCGCTCGGCTGTGAAGTCCTTGCCATCAATTGCCTTCTTTAGGGCGTTGATGCATATCTTCAGGCCTTGATCGATAGTCAATGAATCCTTGTACTCCTTGTGCAGGATCTCCTCAACTACAGTCTCGCCTTCACCGATGACTGTCGCCTTGTACTGGTAGAACAGTCCGGTTGGATCAGTCTGGAAAAGCTTGAGTCCTGACTCGTCTTTGCCTGCCATGAGTATACTCACACCGAAGGGTCGGAGACCGCCTGATTGAGTACAGTATTGTTTCAGATTGCACAAGTCCTTTACGATGCTGAGAATGTCAATTGGGCTATCATAGGTGATGCGGTAGCCAGTGGCTTTCTCTTGGGCACGTTCCACGAGGATGCGGGCGTCGCTGAGGATGCCGGCGCCGGTTGCTATGATATGGTCGTCCACTTGCCAGATTTTCTCTATGGCTTCGGGGACGACGAGCTTGTCGACCAGACGCTTGTCGGTGACGAGGAGGACGCCGTCCTGGCAGACCATCCCTATGGCTGTGTTGCCGAGTCTGACGGTCTTCTTCGCGTACTCGACTTGCAGGAGTCTTCCGTCAGGACTGAACATTGTGATGGCACGGTCGTACCCCATCATTTGGTGTTGCATTGGTTGCATTTTGGGTATTCACCTCATTGGATTATGAGTGATCGTTCTGTCGGGAGGAAACGTTCTGTCTTCTTCAATATGCCGCTGACGCCTCTGACGCGTGGCACTACTTGTTGTTTTCCTGCGTGTTGGAGGAGCATGAGCGCTGCCTTGACCTTGTCTACGCTGTCGTGGCTCATCCTGATGATGCCTGTTTGGAGCTTGGAGTCGTACTTCACTGCGAGGAGGCCTGCTTTGGCGCCGTCGAACAGCCCAAGTCCATCCTTGAGATGGGCTAGAACTTCTTTGTCTGGCGCTCCAGTGAGAGGCTTCTCGCTGAGCAATTCGTACACGAGGTACCGTTTTCGTTCCTTCAGTGTTGGTAATAGGGGTTTCATCTTTCAAGAACCATTGACCCCGGCTCTTCAATCTCTGGTGGGCTGGAGAAAAAAGAGTCATTTAAAAAGCTTGCTGTTCCCACCGAGGAACGCAAGCCTCCGAACAAGGTGAGAATGGGTATCTGTCGAGAGAGGGGGAAAACGCTTATATATCAGCCAGCCCTATCACTTTCCAGGGGTGTTTGGTATGGTTGCAAAGAAATCTACGAAGAAGACCGGAAGTGCTCGAACAGCTGAGAAGCCCTCCATGGAGGTCTATGAGGCTGTGGAGAGCGTCAAAAAGGGCGCGAAAAAGACGGATTCGTACGTACGAAAACACCCTTGGAGAAGCGTTGGCATCGCAGCAGTGCTCGGCGCGTTCATAAGCCGGTTGTTTTTCCGGCGACGTAGGTGATACTAATGGCAAAAGGTGCATGGTGGAAAGAAGTTATTGGAGCACTCGTACCTGCAGCAGGAACTGCAGCAAGCTCATTCAAGACAGTTGCTCGGGAGACGATGGTGGAAGCGCAGGAACGCGTGCGTGAAACGACAAAGATGGTCGCGAAAGCCGCGGTTGTGTTCTTGATTATCGCGATTGGCATGATTTACGTGCTCAACGGCTTTGGTAAGTACCTTGAGACAGCACAGAACTGGATGCCAGGCATGGGTGCCATGGTTGTTGGTGGCGTGCTCGTCGTGCTCGGACTGTTCGCGCTGTTGATTAGGAAGTAGAACTATGGCTGAAATAGGAGAAGGACTTATTGATCCACCTGCGGGAGGAGGTCTCGGCGCCACAGTCAGGATTCTCGCTGCAAGTTATACTTTTGGTGCCGTAAATGCGGCGCTAGGTCGTAGTATTGGAGGTGGTGCAGAATGGCTGCTTCCAGGTTTGCCCCCTGGGATGGATTTAATGGGTAATGGAAAATATCTTTTTCATCCAATTGGCTTTGCTTATGGTGCAGGTGTAGCCACAGCTCATCTGGACCGCATCATTAATACAACTGCTGACTATTTCCTTTAAACTTTCTTAAGAATTATTTTTGCTTTATCTCATCAATCTCCTTCTTGAATCTCGTCAGAGTGTTCAGGACATGCTCCGGTTGCGTCTGCAAGCGATGCGCGGCTTCGGCAAGTGCTTCTCCCTTGAACGGCACGAGCTTCGCACCTTCGAGTTCTTTCCAAGGGATATCTTGTTTCTTCTTGCTCAGCTTCTTCGTCTTCTTCCATGTGAGGAACAGCCGTTCGGAAGCTGCGGGAATTAGGTTTTCCTCCTTCACTCCCAAAAACTGCATGATTTCTTCAGTTTTATCTTTCTTGTCGTGGGCTAACTTCTCAGCAGCCAAACCAGCAGTGAATTCTATTCTAATAATGCCGTCTTGGACTTTCGTGCTTCGAAGTATTCTGATGTACCCTGCTTCGCCGGTCGTGTTCAGGTGTGTCCCGCCACAGGCTTCAGTATCAAAACCAGGAATATCAACAACACGAATCTCCTTACCCGGAACTGCACCGCCTTGATACAATCTAAAGCCATATTCCGCCTCGGCGAGATTCTTCGGCTGCACATCCTTCTGCAAGGGGATGTTCTGCTGTACGATCACGTTCGCTACTCGTTCAATCTCTTGCAGTTCCTCTTCGGAGAGTGTATCGTAGTGTGTGATGTCAAGGCGAGCTTTCGTCGTCGTCTTCGCCGCGCCGGCTTGCCAGATGTGATTACCCAAGACCTTCTTCGCCGCGCCATTGATGATGTGCGCTGCGGTGTGATGTTGCGCAAGTTGCAGACGCCGATCGATGTCAATCTTTCCCTCAACCATGTTGCCTTTCTTCCAGTCCACCTTGTCCTTCAATACATGCACTATGATGCCATCCTGCTTGAACACATCAACAACTTTGACCTTGTTGAGTGTGCCGATGTCATTCTCCTGGCCGCCTGAAGTTGGATAGAATGCGGTTCGTTCAAGTACAACTTGGTTTCCATTGAGTACTTTCATTACTGGCGCTTTGAAATTGACATAATCCCACGCTTTGTAATATAGCACTTCAGTGTTTGGGATTCCATCGAGCTTCAGCTTCTTCGTCTTCTTAGTTTGCACTTTCTGCTCGCTCTGTTCGTGGCGTTCAGCGACGAGCGCGTAGAAATTATCAGGAATGTCAATTTCAATACCTTCTTCCTTCGCAACTTTCTTCGCAGTCTCAGGTGGAATACCTTGCGTGTCGTAGAAATGAATGAGCCGCTCGTTCGCAAAGTTGACGTCTTTGAGCTTCTTCGCGCGGAATGCTTTCTCATCTTTACTCCAACGTGCAACCTGGTTCCGCAAGAACTGCTCGCCTTTCTTCTTATTCTCAACATACTTCCGCTTCTCGACATCAAGAATACGCTTGACATCTTTCACATTTGTTTTCAGTTCAGGGAACAATGGTTTAAGATAGTCAGCATGCCAGCCAGCAACTTCACCCATATCAATATCCCAACCATATTGGTCGATGAAACCCTGGGCGCGCCGGTAGACCATACGGAGATTGTAACCGCCACCGACATTCGAAGGCAACGCTCCGTCAGCGAGCGCGAATAGCAAGGTACGTGCGTGTTCAGCGATGGAATAGAGTGCAACCATAGGACCAATTTTCTCCCGCAGTTCCTCCACCGGAACACCAACTTTCTTGGAAACGAGTTCCCACGCTTCGTTAATGTCCTCCACTTCATCGAGATTCAAGAACGCGGCATAGGGAATGTACTTGTGCATGAGTTCCTCATCATACACAACCTTTGTTTTCTTCTTGAGTTCTTGTATGACTGTGGGGAAAGTTGCGTCATAGATGGTGTCGCGTCCTTGGGAGAACCAGGCGTTGCGCTCATGACCCATGCCCATGTCCAGCACTTTCAACGACAGCTCCTTGTAACCGTTCTTCGCTTCGTCATCTTGCTCGAAGAGCATATACACTTGATTGCCGAGCTCAACGCCGCGGCTGAAATATTCCATGCACGGACCGAAGTTGCCACCGCCCGCCCAGGCGTCCTCGTGGAAAGTAATCTCCTCATAGGGTAAACCTAAACCATCAGTGAGCCAATCGACGATGTCAGCGAACGCAGCATCTTGGTCCCATTCATCCGGCGGGACGAAGGCGTGCTGACCAATCATGACAAAACCGGTCATGTGGCTCATCGTAATGCCAACATTGTCCACATCGCCGAAACGCAAGCAGAACTGCGGAATCACCAACTTCTTACTCGGTGCCTCGACTTCTCCAGAAACCACGTAGGGTTGAAACGCTGCGATAGAAGCAATTGTGAAATCCATGGTTGGGTTCCACCGAGCCACCACCGGATAACGAGGAACAACAGCGTAGCCTTTCTTATCGAACATCTTTGCGAATTCGTTCCATGTTTGGATATAGTCCATCTCCTTCTTGCAAGGATTATCCTCAAAGAGTGTGAAGCCACCAGCACATGCGGCGTCACCGCAATGCTTTTGTTCTTTATTCATAGTCCAGAACCAGGTACCGCAAGCGCAGTGCTTGCGTACATAGCCACGCTTTTCCAGCACGGTTGTGGCGTAGTACTTCTCAGGCTGCTTCGACGCTTCGCCCTTGAACCACTTCTTGATTTCCTTATCTGATTTGACCATTATCCCTCAGTTCTCGGAGATGATTAATAAAGATTGTCGAGAATCAGTCCTTCACGACGGTGCCTTTGAACGGCTGGCCACGCAGGGCTTTGCCCACGTTCTCAAAGTCATCAGCAGAAAGGATGGCAACCTCGATGCCTGCAGTCTCGCAAAGCTTCGCCGCGATGGGGTCGAAGGGCGCGTGCAGACCCGGACTCCACTCATTGCCAATGACGCCCCGCAATTCGTGCCAGGACATGCGCTCCCAGCGCTTCGCATTTGGATGCTCATGCGGATCCTCGGCGTGAACATACTCAATATTACTCAAGTTAACCATGCGCTTCGCGCCGAGACGCTGCGCCAACATCGCAGCATCATAATCAGTACTCCAGCCAGGCTTCCAACCAGCGCCAACCAGCACCAAAGCGTCATCAGGCAGAATATCATCCTGAGGATTCGTGATGATACGCGGATACGCGATGTCACGCAATACTGTGCGGATGAGATGAGCGTTGAGCCTCGTGCTGTGAATGCCGAGCCAATCCAAGTCCTCGGCTGAGAGCTCAGTCACGTCTCTTGCAGCTTCTTGGTATGAGCGTGCGGTTGCGCCACCACCAGTGACGAGCACGAAACGATATCCTTCGTTGATAAGCGTGTGCAATAACTCTGAGAATCTCTTGAGGAAGTCAGTTGCGATGCCCTCTGGAGGGACGATGAGGCTGCCCCCGAGGCTCACAACAACCCATTCGTTTGTCATGACCTGAAACACGCCTCGATAATCTTTATAAACATACCGTTTCTCCAGTGCATCATGAGTCGACGCAGCCAACGTGCCGAGAAGAAACGACAGAAATGGGGACAGATTGCCATAGGCCTTCTCCTTGTCTTTCTCATGGTCGTCAGCATCGTCTCAATCAACCCTGACACAAACAACACATTCAAGTTTAACGATATAAAATTTGACGTGCAACAGGATTTCTTCGTCGCGAAAATAAATGGCGAGCAAGGCACTTATCGCTACGCCCCTTACGAAGGTAACACGACAAGAGCACTTTTGCAGACGCCCTACGGAGGTGTCGTTGAATTCAACAGTGAACCTGCAATCAGTAGATACCTCGCTGTCGCACCCTATATTGCTATCACCTTCGACCCAGAGATGCAACCTGAGATACTGCCTATCATCGATGGCATCCGTTACGAGCTCATGCAGGAACTCGGCTATATTTTTGAAGGTGTGTTGACGAACAGCACAGCTTACGCTTCACTCCCCGTTCTTGACTGTCCTGAAGCGACCTCTGAGATACCGGTCATTAAGCTGCTCCTCGCGAACACGACTGGCTATGGTGGCTTCGCGAACCTTACTCTTGAAGGCAGCTGCATCACTGTCTTGGCAGATGCGCCAGGGCTCGCAGCCACGAGAGACTACATACTCTTCGCCCGACAAGGAGTGTTGCCTGATGAGTAAGGCAGTTAAAAAAAAACCTGCTGAATCACTCAAGCCCTATCTTTACATCTTTCTTTTTGGATTAGTTGTTATGCTTCTTATTGCAGGACCACTCCTCTACAACAAGTGGAAAGCTGAACAAGAATCTGAAACCTACCGCTACAACGGCTTTGATTTTGCCAAGGTGGAAGCAGGCAACCTCACACTCTGGTATACACTCATCACGGTGAATGACCAAACCTACCGCGTCCCGTTCTACTATCATCCGTCAGAAGTTGAAGACATCGTCCTCGAATCAGGACTCACAACACCGTTCTTCTATAAAGAGACGCAACC
>JAAOYD010000079.1 GCA_018221165.1 Candidatus Woesearchaeota archaeon
GTTGAGGATTCGATCGAATTTAGGGTTGCCCGTGACCTTAATGGGATATGAATGATAATTGCAGCTGTCGAGCAAGATGCTCTTCGCGCTCGCGCCCCACACGCATTTCACATCAGGTAACGGTCGCCATAGTGGGCTCTGCCGGTTGAGGACTGTTTTGTTCTTGACATGCGTGTGAATACACCCTGGTAGGATGAGCTCGTGCGCGAGAGCAAGCGTTTTTTTGTCCTTGCGTTCTCGCGCATTCAACATAAAACATTTCCCATACAGGTTGTCTTCATGGTCAATGACAAGGAGTTTGTAGGGTTCTTTCTCGATGACGCGCTCTGTGATGTGCATGGCGTCGATTGCGATGAGACTGAGCGCTGAGAAGATGAGCTCGAAGCGCTTCTCGATAACGGGGAAGAAATCATGACCTTTGTGGGTAAAGATTGCTTGGAAGTCCTTATCGTTCCGAACTTCTCGCCAGCGCTTCCGCAAACGACGAAAGTCGCAGTGGCAACGCCAGAAATACTTGAGAGAGTAGTAATCGCCGAGGTATGCTTCTTTCTGAAGCATGAATGACTTGATGAATCTTGTGAGGTTCTCCGTTGAAACGAGTGTCTCGTAGCGCAACATCTTATTCGGGACTTTTCGCTTATTTAATGCTTGTACTACCGGACCAAATAATTGATTGTCGCGTTCGTCTTTTGCTGAGAAGCGTGTATTTGTCAAGAAAAGCGTATCAACCGGCTTCTTGTTCGTCCGAAAGAGGACTCTGCGAAATAATCCTATCAGATAACGAATGAAGAACCGGGCACGAAGCAAATTCCTTACCCAAAATGGATTATAATACAAGAAGGAGAAACGGCGACGCTTTCTTCGTACTTCAATTCTGGTGTTGGGTTTGATGAGCTTCGCAATACGCGCAATTCCTTCTGCATACTGTCCAGTGAAACGCAAACGTTTAGCGTTTACCGTCTTGAGACGCTCGATAGTGCAGAGTGTTATATCAAGACCAATCACTTCTTCGAAGTATGCAGATGTGTGAATGAGCAGGTAGGAGAGCGCATCCCACCAGTTCCTGCCGTCGATGACGAAGTAGGGTTTTATTTGGACAGATATCTTTGAGTAGAGTTTGTTGAAGGCCTCCACATCATAGGAGACCAGAACATCCTGCAAGGTGGTTTCTTTCATATTGCCTCGAATCGTTACGAATTTAAAAAAGCTTAACCTCGTTTCAGAAGCGCACCCGAAAAGCGCCGTACTTCACCCACAGTCACTATCTTAAAGGCAAAGCCGAGGAGCGCATAGGCCAAGAGGCTCGCTGTGAGGACGATGACTATCTCGAGATAGACATTGAGTGAGAGCCAGCTCTTCAATAATGTGAACAAAACAAGGAAAACTGCCGCTGAGATAAGTGTTGGAGCTATCTTCTCGAGTGTGAAGCGCATGTCTTTCCTAACATCGACATAGGAGATGATAAACATTAAGAGGTAGCTCAATGTTGTCGTAATTGCCGCACCTTTAATCCCAAATAGTGGAATAAGAGCGAGATTAAAGACAGCATTGAACACTGCAGCAATAATCATAATACGAGTGATACGCTCAGGCTTGCCAATGCCACTAAGGAACGAGAAATTCACTTGAGCAAAAGTGAGGAAGATAAGACCTAAGGAGAGGATACGCATCGCCAAGGCGCCGATGACAAATTCCTCGCCGAAGAGCGTTCGGAGGATGATATCAGCATAGAGAGCCATTGTCGCCGCAAAAGGAAGTATGCAAAAGAGCGCAAGCCTATAGAGCATCGTAAAGCCTTCGCTGATGCGCCTCTTGTCTTTCTTTGCCCAGAGCTCGGAGACCATGGGAAACAATACCGCTGCGAGCGTGCCACCAAGGAATGAAAGGACGTGTACTGTCGCGAGGACGCCATTATAGATGCCGACCAGGGTAAGCGAGACCAAAGCTGTAAGGATGAGTGTGTCAATCTGACCGATAACGAAGCCTGACACTGCAGTGAGGATACTGGGGAACGCGAAGCGGTTGATACGACGGAGCAAATCATGCTCAGGTCCCTTCTTCGTGCGAAATCCTTTCAGTTTACGCAGCATCGGAATCGTGAAGAGAAGCACGAGCACAACAATTGAGAGGAGGAGTGCCCAGCCGCCAACGAGGACTCCGGTTGCACCGAGCGAAAACAATATGAGGCACGCCAGCCAGAACAGGAACTTGTTCAGAAAGGTGACGAGGCCGGCGGCAAACATATCTTGAAAGCCAAAATACACATTTACAAAGAACTGGAAGAAAACTGTAAGGATAATAACTGGGATAAAGAGATAGAGAAGCGGACGCGCTAACACATCATTAAAGTAATGCTGAGCAAGCCAACCTGTGATTGCTGCAAGAACAACACTGATGATGATAGCGGTGACGAGTCGCACCACAAGCGTGTAGCGTGCAGTGTAATATAATTGCGAGCGTTTTCTCGTTGCAAGGAATTCTGGGATGAACTTCACGAGGGCTGCACCGTAACCAAGATCCGCAAGCGTACTCAGCAGCATGAACAGCGCGAACACCGCATAGAACAAACCGAATTCCGCGGGCGTCAGATTCCGGGCGAGCACTAGTCGGGTCAGGAAGCCGAAGAGGCTGCCGAGGATGGTGAAGATTCCGATGAACAGCGTGCCGCGTATTCCTTTCCGCAAGTATTCACTCGACATGCATCCCCGTTACAAAGAACACTTTATATCATTTATCAAAGATGACCTCTAAAGCTTTATAAACGCCCCTCAATTCATCCTCCTCTATGAAAGTCCTCCTTACCGGCGTTGCTGGTTTTATCGGTTTCCATGTCGCGACCGCGTTGCTGAACCGTGGCGATGAGGTAATCGGCATCGACAATCTCTCTGACTACTACGACATCTCACTCAAGGAAGCACGACTCGCAGAGCTCCAGAAGCATGCGAATGCTGCGAAGTTCACATTTCTCAAAGAGGATATCTCGGACCAGAAAGCGATGAGCAAGGTATTTGACAAACACGCGCCGGACAAGGTGTGCCACCTCGCAGCGCAAGCAGGCGTCAGGTACAGTCTTGAGAATCCTTTTGCCTATGAGGAGACGAACAACAAGGGCACTCTCGTGCTACTCGAGCAATGCCGACACAAAGGAGTAAAGCACTTCGTCTTCGCGAGCAGCAGCAGCGTGTACGGTGGAAACGAGAAACAACCGTTCAGCGAAGAAGACCGAGTGGATACTCCTATTAGCGTCTATGCCGCGACGAAGAAGTACAACGAGGTACTCGCACATGCGTACAGTAAGCTCTACGGCATCCAATGTACTGGGTTGCGGTTCTTCACTGTCTATGGCCCATGGGGACGCCCGGACATGGCACTCTTCCTCTTCACCAAGAACATCCTCGCCGGCAAGCCGATTAAGGTGTTCAATTATGGCAAGCATAAGCGAGACTTCACCTACATCACAGATACTGTAGCTGGTGTCATCGCTGCACTTGACAACCCATTCGAGTATGAAATCTTCAATCTCGCCCGCGGCGAAGGTGTCGAGCTCATGGATTACATCAAGGCTGTAGAAAACGAACTCGAAAAGGAAGCGGAGAAAGAGATGCTCCCGCTCCAGAAAGGTGACGTTCCGGAAACGACGGCTGACATCTTAAAGGCAGAGAAGCTGCTCAATTACAAACCAAAAGTCAACGTTCAGGACGGTGTGAAGGAATTCATCGTCTGGTATAAGGAATTCTACAAGGTGTGACTGTGACCTCTGCCTCACGAACCGCTAGAGCACGTATCAAACCAAGAATTACTGATGCCGCATACATCCAATGCCGATCGGCTTTCGCGACGTTCAACATCCTGAAACCCCTCTTCAAGAGGAAGATAAGAATTCTCGACGTTGGCTGTGGCGACAAGATCTACGAAAGCATATTTCCGAAAGCAGAATATCTCGGAGTGGACAACGACCCAAATAGCAAAGCCGATATCGTCTGCGACGCGAGCAAACTCCCATACAAAAACGGCGCTTTCGACCTCGTCATCTGCTCAGAAGTACTCGAGCACGTCTACAATCCCGACAAAGTGATTAGCGAACTGCTCAGGGTGTGTAAGAAAGGAGGACAAATCTACCTTTCAAGCCCATTCATCTATCCACTACATGATTACACACACGATTTCTATCGCTACACTGAACTCTTCTATAGGAAACGGTTCAAGAAATATCATGTCACCGCGCTCAGGCCCTCCAACTCGTTCTTTTCCACACCATTCTTGCTGACAAACATCCTCTTCTCTAACAAAGATAACATTCTTTTCATCCCTCTTTATCTTTGCCTCAACCTCGTTGCACTCTTCGTAGATGCTCTTGGAAAAGCACTGGTCGGGATGGCAAGCATATTCAGGAAGAAAAAAGAAGCAACGCACATACTCAACTCAGCCCCGTTGGATTTCAGCATAATCATCAAGAAGTGAATGTTCAATGACTAAACGGAACATCTGCATCGTCGGACTCGGTTACGTCGGCCTACCGTTGGCTGTGGCCTTCGGCAAGAAAGGTCCTGTCGTTGGTTTCGATGTAAA
>JAAOYD010000080.1 GCA_018221165.1 Candidatus Woesearchaeota archaeon
ACGACAGGACCGTCGAGTCTGTTCATGAGGAGGCTGCGCATGAGCTGCCCATAGGCCATCTTGACTTCGTGGACTGCGCGCTCCTTGAAGGTACCGCTCGGATTGATTGTTACATCTGCTTCGTTCATGACAGAGACAATTCCGCCACCACGTTCTGAGAGGTCGAGTGGAACTATGGGCGCCCGAGGCCATTCGGGATTCTCCAGGTCGTGACCAGGATGCGGTCTAATCGTATCAGCGTAGAACTCGACCAGTTCTCTGGAAGCCTCTCTAGGAAACGGCGTTTCCTTGAGGATACGACGGTTGATACTCATTCGCTTCCACCTCTGAGAAAGGTCTTGAGCGCGTACTCTATGATGTGGCTCTTGTTGCGGAACCTGCCCTCGTCGACGATGCCTTCGATGTCGCGGACAAGCGTGTAGTCCATACTGATGCTCAGTTTCTCCTTCATACTACCAAGTAGTATTTGTTACTACTTTTTAATGATTACTATAGCTATTATTTATTACCATACAGAAAATATATCAACCAGAAAAAAACTACGCGATTACCGGCATCTGTATCTCACCATTGACAGAGGGAATAACCACGCGGCCTTTCTTGGCAAAGGTCACGAGGTCATAGCCAGCCAGCCGTTTTAGGTCACGGTGAACTGCCTCGAAACGTCTGCCAACCCGTTTCGCCAGCGCCGAGATGCTCGTGGTCCTTTCCCGCTTCAGGATGAGAAGGAGCTTCAAGCGTTCGGGCGTAAAAAGTGCTGCGAAATCAGGGGGGGTGAGTAGTAGCTCCTTACGGTCTCTCCTCTCAAAGAGAGAGCCGTCTTGAGCAGCGTTCCAATTCTCCCCAACATGATCAATAAGGGCTTTCTCGTCCGGAAAAAGGTATATTTTCATTGGTGCCACATCCGTTCAATGAATCGTCGAATAAATGGTATAGCTGCTTGCGGAGTCCTGAATTCCCGATAAACAACACGCCCATCAGGATAATGAACATGGGTTCCCTCCTCGCCATGATGAGGAGCATTATCAACACGAATAATCTCTGACAACCCTTCTTTAGTCCGGATAAATCCTACAACTGCAAAACTCACTCCATGATTGCTTTTTCGGAATCGGAGAAGCACTTCTCCACAATCCCTAATCTCATATCGATGCTCATACTCCTTCAACGTATAACCTCTCAAGTTATATATAAACTTTCTGCTAGAAAGAAGAAAAGACTCTAGAAAAGCATTACTTGCCACAAAACGTATGTCTTCCGAGAACGAGAAGCTATTTCAGACTCTAGACCTCAATCCCAAACAGTACGCAAATGAACCAGCTAGGTCTTTAGTGTTTCTCCATCCAGGCCAATTCGTCTTCGTCGAGGTCAAGCGCGTCAGCAATGGCATTGGCGGTTTGTCCGCCCTTCTGGAAGACAGGCTTGAAGAACATAACATCTTCAGTCGCTCGCTTTCTACTCGCATGAGTAGCTGCGCCGAGTTTCTCTGCAATAGCCTTCTTCTTCGCGTTGCGCTGGTTTGCCATCCAAATCATGAGCGGGCGGGAGCTTCGTTTGTACTTTGGTGCTCCCGGGTATTTCTCGTCCTTTGCGAGCGCGATGCCAGCAGTGAGCAAGTTGTAAATGTAAACATAGAATCGGTAGTACTGCCAGCGCCGGATACGACCGAAGAACCGGTCAGCCTCGGCGAGCGCGTCGTAAGCTCTCGCCAGGTCTTCCGGCTTGCTGTATTCCTTCGGCAAATTCTGGTCAATCCAGAGGAAGAGCTCGTTGATATTCGCGTCGACGTTATCGAAGGCAGGAAGTGCGACGTCCGCACTCGTCGTCTTGAAAATTCGAAGCAAAGCCTGCTCAATGACTTCCTTCTGCTCACGATCACCGAGCGCGTCCAGCTCCTGCATAGTAATCTTCTTCCCGTCGCTGAGTGTTTGCAGATCATTCACGGCCGCGCGAGCGTCACCGCCGACGCGGCGCGCAATAGCGGTCAACGCTTGTTCTTCAGCGTCAATCCCTTCTTTCTTGGCGATACCTTGGAGGAGAAGTGTGATGTCTTTCGGTGCAAGTGATGCAAACTCGACGCTCTCGCTCGCTTTCTTCACAGCTTTCAGTTTCTTGCTTCCCGCGTCATTCGCCGTGATGACTATAGGAAAGCTGCTGTTCTTGACGAGCGCGAGGAGGGCTGGGACGCCACCACGGTCTTTGGTTCCGCTGAGCCCATCGGCTTCGTCGACGAGGATGACCTTGCCCTTGAAGAACAGGCTGTGCTGGCCGAGCGCAGCGCCGAGAAGATCATTAATCGCTGCTTTGTTACGCGCGTCGCTCGCATTGAGCTCGATGACCTCGAGGTCGAGTGATTCTGCGACTGCGTAGACAGCCGAGGTTTTGCCGGTGCCAGGTGGACCATGGAGCAACATGGGCGAACACCCTTTCGAGAACTCCTTGACATAGGAGAGCAGTCGCTGCACCCCAACATCTTGGCCCACCACCTCTTCAGGAGCGGTGGGAATGTACTTCTTAATCCACGGAAGGACTCGCATGAGAAAAAGGAGCGAGTAGCCCTATTTATTGCTTGTGACCTTTGATGGGATGCGATATTCCTCCCAGGAGACCTTCTTCGCCTTGATTGCGTCACGGAGCTTGCGTTCCACACTCGACAACTGGCTCTTGCTGCTCTTCACCTCGACGAAGACTACTTCGCTGATGTCTTTCTCATCCATCCCTTTGAAAACAAGAAAGTCGATAGGTTTGCCGATGAATCGCGCTTCGGTGGGCTTCCACGGAAAGTCCGGGAGAAAAGGCGCGAGCTGTTCCGAGAACTGACCACTGAGAACTGCTCGACTTCGTTTGATTGCATCTGCGCGGATGTCAGCGATGTCCTCTTGTAGTCGAGCTTTCATCGCGGCTTTGCCGATGAGGTAGCCAATCCAGAGACAGAACGTTAAGAGGAGAACAATACCCAGAACGGTAAGGAATTCCATAACCTTGTACAAGAAGTTTCCTATATAATTCTATTCATCGATTGTTCGCAGTCATGTGGAAGTAGACAGCAAGCAGCAACGTAATGATAGAAAGAAGAATGAGGTTGAGCAGAGTGTTATCGATAACTGTTTGGATAGGACTAGGTGTTTGTTCGAGTATGCGAATCTGAGTGACGCTCAAACCGTCGTCCGTGTGCGCGTTCACCATCACGACGTGCTCGCCTTCCTCAGATGAAAGGTGGATAGTACCTTGGCCAGGACCAAGAATACTGAACGGGAGCTCCTTAATCCGTCCAGGGTGGAGAGTAAGATGTTCCGCAGAGAGCTTAATCCATGAATCAGGTGACTCCACCCATATAGTCAATGGAACTGAACCGAGGTTCACGAGATGCAAGCTCCCACTATAGGCACTGTCACCAAGTGCAATATCAAGCCATGCAGGTGATACTGAGAATCTAGGTTCGTCTGATGGCAGTTCAGGCGCAGGTATATTTTTTGTGTCATTCAGAAGCCACCAGAGATGACGGCCTCCACCACCGCCAGTCTCTCTGCTCTTGGTGCCATAAAGTCGGAAACCGCGTTCGCTCAGATCAAAACCCTGCCAGCTCGCAGTATTCCCAGCAACTCGGAAATTATAGGTATTCGTGACATCAGTATTACCTTCATAGAGAGTCCAGTAAGGATAACCAGCACTGACTTGTACTGACACCTTGACATTAGTAAGATGATCATCAGAACCCACACGCACCCAAGCGCGGTAGTCAACAGCAGATTCAGCGACATTGTCAAGGATAACCCATGGTGATTGGACTTGGAAATGAATCATTGCGTTCGTAACGCTCAGGTTAGCAGTCCAGGAGAGTGTGGTGTTCGTCACGTTTACAGCAATAGGAGCGCCATCCTCAAACACTGTCCAGTTCGTAGCATTAGGATAAAATGGTGGGCGGGTAAGCGTTACCGGCAAAACACCACTACCAACATAAGCAATCGGTATTGAAATTGTAATGTTAGATCCGCCAGTGACAGGCATCGGTGTCTGGACAGTATCATTGAAAAGAAACTCTATAGATTGCACCTCAACACTTGCCGAGAAAGAAGCAGTGGCATCACCAGTGAAGCAGTCATCGCATTGGCACGCAGCGAGAAGGAGAAGTAGGAAAAAACTAAGTCTCTTCCAGTGCACGAAGCACCTCCTTCTTCGATGTGGCAAGGCCGACACGCGCCGCGACATGAGGCAGCTTCAAAGAGTCAGCTATCCAGAGTTGGAAATCGTTCTTCTCCTTGTTGATGTAGATATGAAGAGTGGCAGTGTCCATGGCCTGCACTGCGCGATAAAAGCCGTGGAGGTTGCGGATTGAAGTGCCATCCGAGAGGATGAACTGCTTGTCAGGAGGTGCTTGGTTCTGCGAAAGCTGGTCGAGAGTGAAGTGTGGTTTTGGTTCATGGTCATGCTCCGCTTTGTGCTTGCGAGACTTGTGAGTTTTTGAATGCTGGTCTTTCTCATGCTTCTTGACTTTCTTATCATGTTCTTCTTTCACATGGCGTGCATATTCTGCAGCTCCATGCGCTGCTTTCGAGAGTTCAGAAGCTGCTTTACTTGCAAGGACTTCAGCGGTCTTCTCTGCCTTGTGGAATTTTGCTTTCGTAGCTTCCTTTAGATGATGATTTCGTGAAGGTTTGGGTGGCTTCTGTACAGGAAGGGTTTTGGGTGCTCGCTGTCTGGGTGTGAAATGACCCGTCAAGAGTTCACTACGTCGCCAAAT
>JAAOYD010000081.1 GCA_018221165.1 Candidatus Woesearchaeota archaeon
AAATTCGCGAGAACATGACAAACAATAATTCGCATGTCGAGAAGTTCGAAGCCTGCTTCCCCAACTTCTTTCTGTAGTATCTCCTTGTTGAATTCGTAGTGAATGACGCCTTTTTCCCATCCAGCTATTGGTAGAAACGTTCGGTCAGCGACAGGCTTGAGGACGCTGCCGAACTCGTCGTAGGCGAGTCCGTCGAGATAGGTGAATGCATAGGTTGAACTGTCAGCTACCTTGACACTGAAGAGACCGCCTGGTTTCAAAATCCTGTTAAGTTCTTTGAGAAGCAAACGGATTTTCTCTATGTAATTATGATTAATGACTTGGTAGGCAATGACTGCGTCGAATTCTTCGTCTTCGAATGGCAAGGGCTCATAGATATCTCCTTGGAGAATTCTCGCATCGCTTTCTTCTGAGAGCCGTTTCTTTGCGTTCTCAATACCAACTTCTGAATAATCTATTCCCGTAACTGTGAATCCTTGCTTAGCTAAGAATGCAAGTGTAAAGCCGTCGCCACAGCCAAGGTCGAGGACCTTCTTGCCAGGAATAAGTTTGAGCTCGTGTTCATCAATGAGTGTGCGCAAACCTGATTCTTTGTTTTCTTGTTCTTTCCAAAGATTGTCATATTCTTTCACCGTAACAACTCCTTCGCACTCTTCACAACTCGTTCTTCATATTCGTATTTCTTCTCTCCTTCGTGCTGTTCTTCACCGAGTGTGTCAAGCATGGCTTTGGTGAGTTTCGCTTCGGCTTCAGCGTCGAGGCCGATGGGTGTTTGCCCGAGGTGTTCTTTGATGACTTTCGCTTCTACGTCGTCAGTTGAACCGTGACTCTGCTGATATTCTTCGAATTCTTTCGATGTTAATTTCGCTGTGTTTTTCATGACCGCGAATGCGCCTTGTTCGTTGCAGTGCTTGATGAATTCTTTGAACTTGATGTCAGAAACGCGGCCTTCTGCGAGTTCTCCTTTGGCACGGATGAGAATGATTTTGTCTTTCACATCTTCTTTCACGAGTTCCGCGAGTTCTACGTTGATGGTCTCGACGTCTTTCTTCTCAGCGTCGATGAGGAACACTTTTCGTTCTTTTACAAGGACGGGAACTCGTTCGATTGCCCAGTCATCATTTACAAACACGAAACCCCCTTGCCCTAATTCTTCCAGTTCTGAGAAGTTCGCCGGGAAGAGTGGTCCAGGATACACTACATTCTTGTAGCCGTCGACGCTAATCTCATTGGTGATGTGGACGTGGCCGCCGGCATAGTAGTCAAAGCCTTTCGGCATCATACTCACCGGAGAAGAATCCATGTGTTCCAATGCTTTCGGCTTGAGTTCGGTGATGGATGCGTGGAAGAGGAAAATCTTCTTACCGTCTTCTTTCTCCAAAGATTCCATATCAAGATCTTCGTAGTAATGCTTATCGAGACTGCCTGCTCTCCCAAGAATACCAGTCAATTTTATTTGGGTTTTCGGATCTTGGGTAAAAGTAAGTGTGAGTTTCCCCTCCTCTGCTTTGCCTTTCATGACATTGACCAAGAGTTCCGCTTCCTCAAGAACATCCAACATGGTTTTTCCAGAAGGACTGTAGTCATGCGAACCTGCAATCGCGTACACAGGAATCTTTGCTTCTTTCAGCTTCTGGAGTTGGGTGACCGTTCGCTTCACTTGGTCAATTGGTGGCACTGACGTATTGAACAGATCGCCGGCGATGATGACAAAGTCCACACCACGAGAAAGAATCGATTCTATGGTCTTCTCAAAGGCTGTTATGGCGAGTTCCTTCATCTTCGGGTCTCGCCACGCCCCGATATGGACATCAGCTAAATGCGCGAACATAGAGAGAAGGATTCAGAGGGAGTTTAAATTGTTTCCTTGGTATTCGATGATATAATCAGTCCGGTGAAAACCAAGCTGGGGAAGAATGCGAAAGGCAGCCTCTTCAATGTCTGCCTCGAGCGCTTGTCCTGGTTCTGCCCAAGATACAAGTGAGATAAAGTCTTTATCGCGCCAATTTCTATCCCCAGTTCTATTCCCTGTTTGGTTCCTGAGCCAGAGTGTCCTACTCGTCCCATATCTAGTGGAGCAGGAGCCTTCCTCAATCACGAACTCCGGCTTGTCAGCTTGATCCAACTCTTTGCGGATACTTTCGTGCACAGAAGCAAGTAGTTCATTCATAACTACTCAGAAGTAGTCATTTATTTATAAAGCTTATGCCGCTTCACGCAGTAGCTTGACGAAGCCCCTGTTGATATAGGTGCTCCGGAACTCTACCACATTCTCCTGGGGGAAGAGTGCGTAGCTCAGTTGCGCTTGAAGCTGCTGGACGGTGTCAATAGACTGTTTATCGTGAGTCCTACCTTCACTAAGAAGCTTATGGAGTCCAAGGAGATGTTTCTCAGTCCGTCTAGCCAGCCTATGATAGACTTTAGCGTGATGAGCAAGAATATCATAGTGCTCAGCCAGACCATGAAGCGCAGTCAGGAAATCAGTCTGGAGATGGGACTGACGGGAGAAATATCCTTGAATACGCTCAATCACCAACTTCCATTGCCGATAGAGTATCTTCGAGATGACTTCCTCCGCTGCAGGGACATTGTTCTCATCGTGGACCTCTCTCACCGCCTTCTCGAACTCATGCATAGCCCTAATTCCCTAACTCGCCTATTTATGCCTTTCCCTTCTACTAGCTGCCCCTTCCACCACCTTTAAATAGTCAGTTCTGGCTCTAGACCTCAGTGGACTCGTAGCTCAGATTTCAGCGTGGCTACCCTGGGAAGCAGGGGTCTCGCAAAGCTCGAGCCCCTAAAACACATTGGACTCGTAGCTCAGTTTGGATAGAGCGACGGCCTTCTAAGCCGTAGGTCGGGGGTTCAAATCCCCTCGGGTCCGTTAAACCTCTTCATAATCATTAAATACGATTCAGTGTTTCGCAAACAATCCGCGGGTATAGCCAAGCGGTAAGGCAGCCGGCTGCAGACCGGCGATCCTGGGTTCAAATCCCAGTACCCGCTTATGGGGGACGATCCTGAGTTCGAGGAGTGGCAGCGCGAGCGCGACATGCGTCGTAAGATTTCGATTGAAGGTCCGGACACTGTTAATCTCAGTGAGCCACCGCAAGAAAATGTTGCACCTACTGAAGAACCTAAACCTTCTCCTCAAAAACCAAAAAGCGACAACAAACTTCTCCGCTATCTTCTCAAGGGTGTTATCGTCTTCGCGCTCTTGCGTCGTGTCTTCATGAACGCTATTGCCAGCGCTGAGAGTCCTTCGGCCTATGGTGCGCCGACAGTCGCGAACCACGCAGACAGTATCGTCATCATTCTCATCCTCATCCTGTACTTCACGAAAAAGAAGCATCTCGCAGGCATTCTTCTTGGTGTCTACGCCTCACTCTTGCTCATTGGTTCACTCATCGGTTTTGGTATTGACGCGAATGGCAAGGTCTGGATGATGATTTCCGCAGTCATAGTTCTGGTCGCACTCGTCCTGATGAAGCACTTAGAAGGTGATCCCGATCCACAAGAGATATCCAACGAAGATGTCGAACGCCTGAAACAAGACCCTGTGCGTCGCTTCTGAGTTGAACCAAATCTTTAAGAATGATTCTTGATTGCTTTTGGTGAAGGGGGGATATTATGCGCCGACTACTCACACTCGTACTCTTACTGTTCTTCATCACTGCCTGCTCCGAGACTATTGAAATTGGTTGGGTTGGCGCGCTCAGCGGAGATTCCATCGCGTCCGGCGCCGGTGCCAAGGCCGCTGTCGAGCTCGCGGTCGAAGAGCTCAATACGCAAGGCGGCATCAATGGTCAAGAAATTGTTATCCTCTACGAAGATGGTGGTTGCGATCGAAAGAAAGGAGAAGCGGCAGCCGAACGCTTGGTAGAAATGGCTGTTCCTGCCATCATCGGCGCTGGCTGTAGTAGTGCAACCCTTGGCATCGCGGACGCGACGCGAGAAACAGGCACCGTGGTAATCTCCCCTTCCTCATCCAGCCCTGCAATCACTGATGCGGGTGAGCATGTCTTCCGCACATACCCAAGCGACACAAATCAAGGTTTCTACGCTGCCAAACTCACAAAAGATTCTGGAGTGGAAAAAATCGCCATCCTGCACTGCGAGAACGTGTGGTGCACTGGCTTGCGTGATGTGTACAAAGCTGAGTTCGAAGCTATGGGTGGCACAGTCGTTGCAGAGAAAGAATACCTAATGTCAACAAGAGATCTCTCAACAGAATTAGAGCTCATCCAAAAGCAAGGAGTTGACGGAATTTACTTCATCAGTTATCAAGAAGCAGCCATCGTCGGTCTCAAAGCTGTGGAAGTCATGGACTGGGACATCAAGGTCTTCGGCGCGGATACCTGGGATTCACCGATTATTCCGAGAGAAGCAGGAACCGCGGCTGAAGGACGCAGATTCACCTATGCATACGCCCCTATGAGTGAGGCGTTCAAGCGCAAGATTGAGGCGAAGGGCGCAACCCCTGTCATCGGGACTGCGCAGGCCTATGACAACATGTATCTCATCGCGAAGGTGATGAATGAGGGAGCACTCACTTCTCAAGACATCGCTGCGGCACTTCTTGAGATGCCCGAATATCAAGGCGAGAGCGGTCCTATCACTTTCGACGAGAATGGCGATTTAGAAAACGCTGTCTATGCTATTGGCACTTACTCAGGCGGCCGCGTTGTGAAGCCAAAGTAAAGTTGAAAGAAAGCTTTATATAAATAAGGCCCGTTCTTAAAGCCTACCTGGGGGTTTCATACCTCAAAGAGGTGACTATCATGAACAAGCGAATCATAATCGGAATCGTGCTCATCGGCCTCATCATGCTCATGCCAGCAGCGAGCGCTATCAAGAGCTGGGCCTATCCTATGGCAGGCTTCAGAGTTGTCCACGCAGTAAGTGATGCTCACGGCGCAACTATCTACGCCCAGGCAAACAACCGACCAGTCCAAGCAGTCATTGAAAACATCCAGTACAAGCAAGCGACGCAGTATTATGATGTCAAACAGGGCCAGCGAAAGATTTGGATTGGACCCACTGAAGATTCACGGGTCAAGATGGAGAAGAAAATTAATCTCCG
>JAAOYD010000082.1 GCA_018221165.1 Candidatus Woesearchaeota archaeon
GCCTACAACGAAGCTGACTGCAAGAATCTACAACCCTTGGCTGAGTGGACAGTCACAGAATTGTGGAAACGATTACGTCTGCCGTAACCGTTATAAACAGCATAGTCTTGCCTTTTTTTCATGAATTGGATTATTATCCTCATCGCGGTCATCGCGCTCATCGCAATTGGTGGCTTCCTCTGGTGGGGCTTCAAGAAAGCGTTGATTCTCGCACTGAACAGTGTCATCGGTTTCTTCGCGCTCTACGCAGTTGCCATCTTCCGTCCGGAGCTCGTCATTAACTTCTGGAGCGTTATCATTACGGCATTGGGAGGTATTTTTGGCTTCCTCATCGTCATTATCTTGCACTTCCTTGGCTGGGCTTTCTGAGGGCAAGCGTTCTCACTAGCGTTCGGCGGTTGCAGCTCTTCGAGCAGCAACCTTTATAAACCCCCTATTGTTCTCGCGGCGTTATGACTACTCGTATTGGTGGCCAGCGTCGCAAGACCAGGTCCATCATGAAAAAGCCGAAGCGCCAGCGCGGCAAGCTCAGTCTGCGGAGTTATCTTCAGCAGCTTGAGCCCGGCCAGAAAGTGGCCCTCACAGTCGAGCCTGGCGTTCAGAAAGGCGCCTATTTCCGCCGCTTCCACGGCCAGGTTGGTGTCGTGAGCAAGAAGCTCGGCAGCTGCTATGAAGTGCTCATCAAGGATGGTGACAAGCAGAAACAGCTTATCGTTCACCCAGTACATCTAAAGCTCCTCGCGTGATACTATGAAGCCTGAGATTATTGAAAAGCGACCCATGAATGTGGTCCAGGTCAAGGACGCTTTGAAGAAGATTAAGAAGCGTGATGAGGAGCTTAATTTCCGTTCGAATCGCACCGAGGAATATGTGAATGCGGTGGCCAAGCTCAAGAGCAAAGAAGCGAAGGAGCTTGTCAAGAAGCTCGAAGACCTGGGTATCCCGCGTTTGAAGCCTGAGTACATCCACAAGATTATTGACACGATGCCAACGAGTGAGAAACACTTGAAGGTCGTGCTCCAAGGCTACACCCTGAGCGTCTCCGGTGAGAATCAGAAGAAGATCTTCGCCGTCGTCAAGGGTTATCTCTGAGTTCTGCGAAACCATTAAATAGTTCTGTCATCTTATTGTTTTGTATATATGAGCGTAGGGGGGGTACTATGGAACGTGAACGAACAAGAGAGACGCATGCGATTGTGCTCGACTTCTTGCAGCACGGCTACCCCTTCGACAAGCGCCCGAGTCATCTGAAGACGCCCATAGCGCAAGCGTTGGGTGTCACGAAATTCGCGCTTCTTGAGCTTGTTCCGAAGAAGGATGTTCATCTCCAGCCCTTTGAGAAGGTGTATGTCGGCGATGACGAGCGTCCGAGAATCCATCACGTAAACGGTCGCATTGGCATTGGTCGTCTTACCCAGACTGCGAAGAGCGAGTTGCAGCACGCTGTGAAGGAACTTGTAGGTGAGCGCGAGCCTGAGTTCGTCGAGTTCTTCAATAAGGCGCAGCCTATGAGTACGCGTATGCACGCCTTGGAATTACTTCCTGGTGTTGGCAAGAAGCAAATGTGGGAAATCATCGAGACGCGCAAGGAAGAGGAGTTCAAGGACTTCGCTGATATCAAGAAGCGCGTCAAGCTCTTGAGCGATCCGCAGAAGCTCATCGTCAATCGCATCGTTCGCGAAGTGGAAGGTATAGAGAAACATCACTTGTTCGTGCGTTGACCATCGAATTTTTATAATTCGTTCCCTTTACTCTCGACGCAGCAACTGCGTATGCAGTGATTCTTAGCGTTTAAGGGGTGGTTCGGATGCGACCTGATATTGAATGGCAGGAGTATGAGTATGATTTGCGCTGCGGTGCGCACGTTAAAGTATTGCGCGAGATAGTCTACTTCCAAGAAGCGGAAGTATAAAGAGAAAAAATTGTGAAAAAGTGTTTGGCCTAGTGTGTTCGCTTGTTCGCACGCAGACTCGGTCGAATCTTCTCAGCACCTTGCCCTTTCCTGCGCAAGCCACGAGCTTTCCTACCTGCACTTGTCAAACCACGCTGCGCCCTGCCTTTTTGCTTGGCGATACCGCGTAGGTTCTTGTCGGCTTTGACTGCGGGGTGTTCGCGGTCGACGAGAATCACTTCATACCACAGGTTCTTACCATCTTCGATGACTTTGTAGCTGTTCAGGACTTCGCAGTTCTTGTACTTGACCGCGACGCGTTCCTCAGCGACTTGCTGGTAGTTTTTCTTGACGATCTTGCTCTGGTGGGAGTGTGCTGAACGTCGGCCGGCCTTGATGTCGGCTCGCATGCGACCGCCTCTAATGACTCGTTGCCTAATGACAATGATTCCCTGCTTTGGCTTGTAGCCAAGCGTACGTGCTCGTGCGATGTTGGTCGGTCGGTTCAATCGAACGGTAACCTGTTCGCGACGCGCTTTCAGGAGCAGGTCTCGATAGCCGTCCGGGTTGTTCTTCTGCGGGTTTTTCCACAGGTTGCGTAAATATTTGAGATATCCCATGTTATTCGCCTCCGTTGTTCTGTTCTTCCACCGATTCAGGGAAGCTACCCCACATTTCGGTCGTAGGGCGTGCGAACTCTTATTTGTTTATAAACATCTCGGTTTTCTCTCTTCTGAAAGAGATATTTACCATA
>JAAOYD010000083.1 GCA_018221165.1 Candidatus Woesearchaeota archaeon
ACGATGATGCCAATCCCTTGCAGGACATCTGTGACGTCGCCAGAACTTACCGTCTGATTACACAAGCCATTCGCCGGCGTGCAGATAGAACTACCAGCGACTGTCGAAGCCGCACCGATGGTGGCGGCACCAGTCGTCTCAAAAGTGCCGTGGATGTAAGTATTGAGATTGTAGCTTGATGAACCAACCATGAACTGGTTCGCAGCGGTCGTGTCGGCATTCCTTCCGAGCGCGACGCTGTGGCTCTGGTCTGCAGTGGTGTTTCTGCCTATAGCAATAGCGTGGTCACCACTTGCGTTCGTCTGATAACCTACTGCAAACGTATTCCAATTCGTCGCTTCTGCCTCGTGGCCTAAGGAAATTGACCAACCGATGCTCGAGAGTGCACCGTCACCGATGGCGATAGCTCTATTTCCTATGGCATCTGTGTTTCGTCCAATCGCTATCGTTTGGGTCAGGTTCGCGTTCGCGCTTTCGCCAATAGCGATTGCCTGATCGTTAGTAGCCTCACTGTTGAGACCGATGGCGATAGTGCTCGTATCGTTCGCGTCAGCGTTTTCACCCATTGCTATCGCGTCGTTCGCTGTCGCTTGTGCTGTGTCGCCGATAGCGATGGCTTGACTTCCCGTCGCGTCGGTGTCCATACCAATAGCGATGGCTTGGCCGCTGGTCGCATTAGCATCATTTCCTAAGGCAATAGACTGATAGCTGGTCGATTCAGCGTTCGTGCCGATGGCGATAGCATCGTTCTGTGTTGCTTGCGCGCTCGAGCTTATCGCAACAGTACCTGTCATTGTCGCGTCGGTATTGAGCCCGATGGAAATGGCGCCGCCGGTCGCGTTCGAGTATGCTCCCAGTGCTATCGCATTGTTAGAGCTTGCTAGTGCGTTTTCGCCGATTGCGACAGATTGCAGTCCGATTGCGTCTGCTGATAGTCCGATTGCTACCGCGTCATTCCCTGTCGCCTGTGCAGCATCTCCGAGGGCGGTCGCGCTGCTGCCTGTCGCGTCAGTATTGTAGCCGATGGCGAGGGATCTCGTGTCGTTCGCTTTCGCGTTCTCACCAATCGCGATACTCTGCGTGCCGCTTGATTCGACGGTGCCCGAGCCAATGTAGAACGCGCTTGGCATGCTGATGTTGCCTGGGAGGGTGAGGGTGTTACTGCTGAAGGTGAAGCCGCTTGTGCCAGTGATGCTGCTAGCGCCGTCCCAATACGCAACGCGTGTAGCTGCGCCGCCCGTGCCGGTGATGTTGCCTGTGCTTGCTGTCTGATTGCACAGCCCATTCGCGGGCGTGCAGACACTACTGCCAGCAACTGTACTTGCAGCGCCGATGGTCGCCGCACCCGTCGTTTCAAAAGTACCATAGAGGTAGGTGTTGAGGGAGTCAGTGGAAGCGCCGATCATGAACTGGTCATCACTTGTTGTCTCAGCATTATGGCCTAAAGCAACACTATCAATGTGAGAAGCATTCGCGAGGTAGCCGAGCGCGTACGCATTCGCACCAGCAGCATCAGCCTGTCGACCGAGAGCTACTGAAAATTGTCCCACTGTGTGAGCACTATCTCCTAATGCAAGACTATTTCCTCCCTCTGAGATAGCATAATTTCCTATTGCTTGAGCTCCAGAATTAGTCTTTGCTTGCGCATAAGAACCAATTGCTAGTGTGTAAGGATATGAAGCATTCGCCTCAACTCCTATTGCCATTGAGTTGGAATAACCTGTGGTAGTGAATGCCCTATCTCCTATTGCGATAGTAGAGGGGCCATTCGCACTTGCATCACGCCCTAATGCAGTACTACTCGAATCGGTCGCTTTTGCTGAGCGTCCGAGTGCAGTACTATAGACTCCTGAAGCAGTAGCTAATCGACCAATAGCGACTGCTTGTGTTCCACTCGCACTCGCACTGTTTCCTATATAGAACGCGAACGGCATATTGATATCTCCTGGCAAGGTCAAGTCTGTCCCGTCGAAGGTGAAACCTGAGTTACTCGTTAATGTGTCAGCGTCAGACCAATAAGCAAGACGAGCTGCACCACCAGTGCCATCAACTGAACCGCCAGTGTCATCCTCGCACTCCCAGACTGTCGCGGTATTGTTCCATTTCAACACTTGCGTATCGCCACATGTTCGTATCATGCCGAGCGCGTCTGAATTGATCGCCAGACCACTTCCTGAATCAAGATTGATATTCAATACGGGATCTGATGCGGTTCCTGAATCGGTCAACCCACTCCCAGCAGTAACAGAAGAAACATTCCCCGTGTTGTTCCCAGCTGCACAGTTTGTACCGTCAGCAAGGCAAACAAGTTCGCCGCCACTGTAGATGTTACCAGAAACGTTCAAGTGCACACCACTCGTACCAAGGTAAACCATGCTGCCGCTACCAGTCACACCAAAGTACAGGTTGCCCGGCGCGTTGATGTAGAGCGCGTTCCCAGAAGTCGCGTAGATTTCAGCACGGCTATTGCCTGGCTGTGAACCATTACCCATGATGTCGAGATTTGCTGAATAGAATAAATCAGTAACGCGGAGGTCCTGGGTGATGTTCAAATCGCCAGCGAGTTCAGAACTGCCAGTCTCTTCGATGTACAGCGTGTCGTGGCCCGGGTCATTCGGCGCAGCGAGGACGAAGGAAGATACCAGTAGGACGATAAATGTCAGGACGATGCTGCGGAGAACTACCTGGCTCCGCCAGGCTCTTGACTGACGCTTGGGATTATGAGCAAGCTCATCCTCGCGTCTGGTTGTACTCCAAGGCAGCATCGTTGTAGTCGTCATTATTGTTCTACTCGGTTATTGTTAGTCTATAGGGTATCACGTTGCCACGCACGTAGAGATCGCCACTGTGCTGCATAGCCCACGCGAGGGTGACACCCTTCCTGTTGCGGAGCGCGTAGCTGCCTGGGGGCGGCACGGCATTCGCGTTTTCCTCGTAGAGATTTCCTTTAAGGTAGAGGTCACCATCGCCGCTGAACCATACCGTAACAACAAAGCGACCGAAGTCGTCCTCATAGCCAATGACATAATCATCTATATCAGCGTTGAACGCTGCGTTCGGATGCACCGTTCCGGTGAGGAGGAGGTTGCCAATGGGTGTGAGGCGTGCCAAGGGTCTACGCTTGCCATCGCTGATGTAAATAGTCTGGTCTTGGAAGTACTTCGCACTCTCAAGCTCGAGGCAACCGAGCGGTCGCAGGTTCGGGTCAGGGTTAGTGCAGTTCAGGGTTGTATTGAATGGTTCAATTGGTGAAACAATTGTTATGTTTGTTGTATTAGTATCAGGTGGTGTAGTGTTGGAGTTGTTGATTTGGTTTGAGTCGTTGACAGGTGTGATATTAGTTTCTTCTACTGCATTAACTGTGATAGTGAACGGGTCACTCTGCATGAGCTCATACAAGTCAGAAGCATAGATGAGGCTCTGCGTCACTCCCGCTGACACGCCAGTGAGGGTCATGACCGAACCATCGATGCTGATGTCCACGCCCACCGCGTTCATGAAGTCGTAAGTGATGGCGTCGCCGTCAGAGTCTTCGAAATATTGATTGAGATCTGTTGAGACAATACCACCTTCGTCCACTTCAAAGTTAGGTATTGTTTGAAGTTGGAGTGGAGCACTGTTCTCTCGCGGCATGTCTGTGACAACTTCAACAAGATCAAGCGTCGCACCTTCACTGAGTACAACCTCAAGGGATAACGGTCCTGAAACAATGAGTTCACAAGTATCGACACAAGCGTTGCTAAATTCGGTGGTGGCAAGGGTCAATGCGCGTAGGATATCGTTTGAGGTGTTCGTGTCATTTCTGATGATAAAACTCGTACTTGTTTTCGTGATATTTCCAGAGTCGTTAATCAGAGCATCGAGGACGTAGTCGCCCGGAATCACGATGTCGAATGTTTCCTGAACAACGGTCTTGTCTCCTGCTGCATCAGTGAGCCAGAGAGTGTAGGAGGAATCAGCAGGAGTCACAGTAACACTAATCTCTCCGCCAAGCGCGTAGCTTTCCTTGTCCGTCGTTACACTATACACATCAGTAGCTTCACCTTGCCAGAGGAGGAGTCGTTCCTCTCCTGAAAGTAACCAGAGCTCTCCTGTTCCATCAGTCAGTATGCCACTCGCGCGTAAGCTTGAAATGTTCGTGAAGTTGAGCTCGTAGGTAGTGCTCTCTGTGAATAGCTCATCGACGGAGAGGTCAACTGGTTCGATTGGTAGAGTGGAATAACCAGTGAATCCACCAGGGTTGAAGAGGAAGACGCTGAACATACCGATGGCGACGAGGACCAGAACCACGGCCGCCATTGGAACATGGTGTGGCTCTCGCTGCGCATGTTCGATACCGCGGCGAATCTTTCGCTCTTCCTTGTGGACGCGGTCGATAACTTCTCGTTCGTTCAGCCCGCGATAGAACTTGTGGATGTGATCGCGGTAATCGCTGAGCAGAATAGTCTCGTCTGCCAAGGATTTGTCGAGCCGAGCGAAGTCAGCGTGCACTTCATGCTTGAGTTCATCAAGCTGGCGCAAGCGCTCAGCAGGAGAAGGTTGCCGGGCCCGCATCGTTTGGGGGGGTGATTGCGACCCGGCGGAGAAGGACGGAGAAGTCATTGCTGACCACCTCCGCGTGAATGGATTTCCTTAATGTAAATACGACCGTGCTCGTCCTCGACAAAGCGCAGTTCTGTCCCCGCATCCCAACCCTTATCCTTGACTAGATCTTTGGGGAGTGTGACACGATACTGCTTGTTGTACGCTACTATTTTCACTGGTGGGGGCCCCGGATTACTAAGCGGATGATCGGTCCGCGTCATTACTGGTAGTCAGTCTAGGCTATTTAAATAGTAGTACTATTTATATACTTTTCTATGCTTGAATTATTAGAAAATAAATACTTAATTAGTACTAATAGACTGCAGCAAAACAAGAAAAATACAAAAAAAGAGAAGGATAAACGGGTTTATTGTGAATAATCAATCATTTCAGCAGTCGCGCGCAACTTCAGCAAGTAGATATTCAAGCGCTGCTGCATAAGCTGGTTCTTCAGCAAGCCCTCAACTTGAGACGCAGCCTGAGCATAAGGAATAACGCTCGCCTGCTGCTTCTCCAAGACCACAATGATGTGATAGCCGTTGGGCGATACTGAAATCGTGCTCTGGTTCACACCGAGTGAGAAGATGCTCGCCTCAAGCTCAGGGAGCAACACACCACGCGCAGCGACATACTCACCACAGAGTTCCTTTGACTGCTCATCGTCGCTGTAGCGCTTCACCGCATCACAGAAGTTGAGTCCGTCATTAATCTGGTCGAGCACGTTCTGCAATCTTGTCGCTGCTCCTTGTTCTCCACCACTAAGGTTATACGAGAGGAAGATTTGACGGAAGCGTGTTTGCTCGCTCACGAGGAAGGAGTTCGTGTTCTGGAGATAGAAATCACGCACCTGATCCTCGTTCACGTCGACGTTGGTGACGCCTTGCTCATCGAGGAGTTTGTTGAGCTTGAGCTGCGCCTCGACTTGCACGAGATACTCATCATAGCTGATGCCTTGGGCAGCGAGAGATTCTGAGAATGCAACCTTATCTGCGAATCCCGCATTCGTCCATGCTTCGGTAGAAGCAGTCTCGACCTCTTCAGGCGTAACTACAACAGTAGCTGCAGCTTGTCGGAGAAGTTCCTGGTCAGCAAGCGTGTTCAGCACACCGCCAAGACTTGTTTCTGCACGCGCAGCTTCAGGCAAGGCAGCGACAGCCGCCTCGAGATGCTGCTGAGTGATGGGAATACCATTGATGGTAACTAAGGTACCTGCATCGACAGTGGTTGGATCGCCTTTCTGGATGGCAAACGCTTCCTGGTTCAGCTTGGACGCAACACAAAACACTTCGTTGCCACTCACATAAGCTGCGAGATTCGCAGCTTCAGTTACGTAGGTCGCCCTGACAATGCTGTCTGGTACTTCCTGTTGACCACAGTCCTGCACCACAACATCTCTGATAGCGTCGAGCTTCGCCCCATTATAGGCAGACTCAACATAGGTCGCCTCAGGAAAGAGTTCGAGGAAAGTCTGAACTCTGGCGTCCTGGTCGACGATGCCCTTCACAGTTGGGGTCGTGCAGCTAGCGATGACAAAAAGAGCGATGAACAATACGAGGAATGTCTTCTTCATTAGTACCACCTATCGAGGGTGTACAGGGGTTGTGGAGAGGTTAAAAAGGTTATGGAGAAAATAAGAGGAAAAACTGGGCCCGCCGATGTCCTCACTAGCGTTCGGGACCGGCGGGCCCCTCGAAAAGAGCGCGAGCTCTTTGAGAATGGGCCCGCCGGGAGTTGAACCCGGGACCGCCGGCTCGCTCAGAGCAACGCGCCGCAATTGACGCGTCGTCATATAAGACCGGCGCTCTAACCAGGCTGAGCTACGGGCCCACTAGAGGGAGAAGAGCAGGGGGACTTTTAAAAGGCTTTCGTGATTCCTCACAAGAATGAAGCCATTTCCTAAGCTCTCCAGCGCGGCTATTCTCAGCCCTATGGCTGGCGTAACCGATGTCGCGTTCAGAACCTTGTGCAAGAAGTACGGAGCAGGTATGACTTATACTGAATTCGTCAGCAGCGCCGCACTCGTGAGGAATAATACTAAGACACAGGATTTACTCGTCACCGACCCATCAGAGAAGCCAGTGGGTGTCCAGCTCTTCGGCGCGAATGAAGAGGAAGTTGTTGAAGCCGCAAAACTCGTCGCGGAGCGTTTCGACGTCGTGGACATGAACTGCGGCTGCCCAGCCCATAAAGTAATCAAGACTGGCGCGGGGAGCGCGATGCTCAACGACCCAGCGAGAATCGGACGGCTCGTGAAACAAGTGGTCGAAGCAATCGACAAACCAGTCACCGTCAAGATACGTGCTGGCATCGACGATACAAACATCAACGCTGTCGAAGTGGCAAAAGCAGTCGAGAAGGCAGGCGCATCAGCCATCGCCGTGCATGGTCGGACGCAGAAGCAAGGTTATACAGGGCTTGCAAACTGGGATGTTATCAAAGCGGTGAAGGAAGCAGTGTCTATCCCAGTCATTGGAAACGGCGATGTGTTCTCAGCAGCGGACTTCAAGGAGAAGATGAAATACTCAAACTGCGACTATATTATGATAGCTCGCGGTGCAATTGGCAATCCTGGAATTTTTGCAGAAATCTTGGGAAAAGAGTGCAAGAAAGGAAAAAGAGAGCTGTTTTTAGAGTATTATAAGCTGGCGCAGCAGTACAACATCCCCTTCACACAAATCAAGGGCCACGTCATGCACTTCACCAAAGGCGAGCAAGGTGGAGCAAGACTGCGAGAAGCCTTGACTAAGGCCTCAGACGAGAAAGAGCTCCTCAAGGCATTTGAGTGAAGCTGCCACGGCCATTTACTCGCCTCGTGACGAGTTGTGCTGGGCGTTCGCGATTATGAGCTACGCTCATGCTCACACTCAGCTATCGTGCCAAGGTGGCAGCCGAGGAGTAAACTTTATTAACACCTCTTTATAAGGAACAGCAATGGACGTTTTCGACGCTATCTACACCCGGCGCAGTATCCGAAAGTTCAAGGACATGCCGGTCGAGTTCGATAAGATTATTGAAGTCATAAAGGCTGGAAGCTTCGCACCCTGCGCTGGCGATTTGCAGAACTGGAAGTTCATGCTCGAATACAATCCTGATGTCATCAAGGGTCTCTATCACCACACGCTCGAGCAGGAAGCGTTCATTACAGCGCAGATAGCCATCATCGTGGTAGCAGACACTGCAGAGGCGGAGAAATTCTACGGCTTGCGCGGCAAGCGCCTCTATAGCGTGCAGAACTGCGCAGCGGCGATGCAGAACATGCTCTTGGCAGCCCACGCCCTCGGACTCGGCGCTGTCTGGATTGGTGCCTTTGATGAGAACAGAATCAATGATATGTACAAGATTCCAAGCGTCGCAAGAGCACAAGGTATCATCCTTCTCGGCTACCCTGATGAGACGCCACCACCACGACACGTCAAGTACGTCTGGTTCCTCGTCAACTATAAGAAATATGGACTCAAGTACGACAACCTGCAACGTATCCTCATGGACATGTCTGTCGAATGGGAGCTCCAACGCGACAACCTCAAGAGAAGCGTAAACAGGAACGCGAATAAACTCAAGGAAAAATTCGGCATCGAAGAAGGCAAAGGTATCACCTTCGGAGAAAAAGGCAAGGAGCTCTTGGAAAAAGCGAAGAAAGGCACGCTCTTCGAAGGAATGAAGAATGGGAAAGATACCAAGAAGAAGCCAAAGAAGCCGAACAAGTTCATCGAGAGCTTGAAGAAGCCAAAGAAAGGTTCTGGAAAGAAGCGCTAGGAAGCGCCGTACTTCAGCCGCCGCACTTCTTGCGTCTTTGATTCATCCTGCAATTTTCTTATCGTGTTCGCGTACTGAGGGTGTGTTTCGACAAAGCAATCCAAGGCATACTTATGATTGACCCGACCAGCTTCCTCTGCAGCAATCTCTGCAAAGTAGGACGAGTCCTTCGGCATCGTGTGACCTGATTCGACCATCGAGAAAACAGCATCATATTCTTTCTCGAACGCCTTCCTCGCTTGGTACTGCACTTTGGACGTGCCCTTCTTTTCTCCCTCAAGACCGATAAGGGCCTCAACGCGAGCTTCAAGTTCTTGACTCATGGAAGAAGACAAGAGAACTGCCTTGATATGCCTTTGCTGAAGAAAGATGGAAGTATTCCCATACCTTCCGAAATAATTACGGCCCCACTGGCCAGCACCACAGCACCTTTTTAAACAAACCCTTGATTTCTCATCTTATGTCACCCTCACTACCAACATACTGGCCCTACGACAAGGTCCGACCAGAGCAGGACAAGCTCATCGACGCAGTCAAGAGCACAGTCACGACCAAGCAAAGCCTCGTTGCGCATGCTCCCACCGGTCTCGGCAAGACCGTAGCAGTACTCGCGCCCGCCTTAGAAGCGGCAATGAAGAAGGATCTCGTCGTCATCTTCATGTCAGGAAGACATACGCAACACGAGATTGCGATGCAGACCGCAAAGGAAATCAAGGAAAAACACAATCTAGATTTCACAGTTGTTGACCTCATCGGCAAGCGCTGGCTCTGTCTCCAACAAGGTGTTGACTCACTACAAAGCAGAGGCTTCGCCGAGTACTGCAAAGCCATGAAAGCAGATAAACAATGCGCGTTCTATGAGAACCTCAAACAAGGAGAGGACCTCAGCGCGAAGACCAAGCAACTCCTCAAGGATCTCAGTGGAGTCTCACCCTTGCGCACAGATGAAGTAAAAGCTGCCGCTAAGAAAGCAGAACTCTGCCCCTATGAAGTCACCTTGCTCCTCGCGAAGAACGCGAAGCTCATCGTTACTGACTATCTCTATCTTTTTGACCCGGGTATCCGCAAATTGTTCCTCGCGCGCATCGGCAAAACCCTCGACCAGTGCATCTTAGTTGTGGATGAAGCCCATAACCTTCCAGAACGCGTCAAGGATATCGGAAGCGACAAACTTTCGACGCTCTTGCTCAACCGCGCAATCGCAGAAGCGGAGAAATATAAGCATGATGAATTGGCGGCGAAGCTCAAGAAACTCAATAGTATCATTCAGAAGATGGCGCTCTTCACCGACAAGAATGGCAACCCTGTAGACGGCGAAGCTGAAAAGTATGTCACTAAAGACAGCTTTACCGAACATATAGAAAAAGTTCACAGCGATATCGAAGCGTTGCAGGAATGGATGGAGAAAATAGCTGATAGTATTAGAGAAGAGCAACGCTCCAGCTACATCGGTGGCGTCGCGCAATTCCTCTGGCTCTGGGAAGAAGCAGGCGAAACCGGCATGGCACGCATCGTAAAGCGAGAACGCGGCATGAAAGAATGGGTGCTTACCCTACACAACAGATGCCTCGACCCCAGCATCATCACCCACGAAGTGTTCGAAAACTGTCATTCAGCTATTTTGATGTCAGGAACCTTGACTCCTCCAGGTATGTACGCTTCCCTCCTCGGCGTGAGCGAACCCAACCTCCTCATGCTCGAATCACCTTTTCCTGAAGAGAACCGGCTCAACATCATTATTCCAAAAACCAGCACGAAGTTCACACAACGCTCAGATAAAATGTGGCAAGACATCGCCGATGTGCTCAAGAAAGTTGTGATGGCAGTGCCAGGTAACATCGCAGTATTCTTTCCGAGCTACGCCATCCTCGAAAACGTACAAGAGCGGCTCGACCAAGGATTACCCAAAACTGTACTGGGAGAACGCCGCGGCATGACTAAAGACGAAAAACAAGTGTTCCTCAATCGGTTCCGTGACTACAAGGCAACAGGAGCGGTGCTCTTAGGAGTCATATCTGGAAATTATGGAGAAGGAATAGATTTACCCGGTGACGAGCTCAAGGGAGTCGTTGTTGTCGGGTTGCCATTGACCAAACCGGATCTCGAAACGGACGCGCTTATCAAATACTACGACTCGAAGTTTAGGAAAGGTTGGGAATACGGCTATACTATTCCAGCATTCAACAAGACATTGCAATCCGCAGGCAGATGCATCAGGAGTAGTACTGACAAAGGAGTTGTAGTTTTCCTCGACGAGCGCTACGAGTGGCCGAACTACTTTCCCCTATTCCCTAACGAATGGCACATGAAGAGCACACTTCTCTATGAGAAGATGATCAAGGATTTCTTTGAGAAGAACGGGAACTAGAGCCAGATCCCAAACACAAACCCGAACACAATCAGCAAGAGATGCACCAACGCAAAGATTGTTGCTATTCTCAATGTCGGTGTGTGATATCGCCGCAACCATTTCCCGACAGCACCGAACTTGTCCGCCCAGTGGGCATCGCATGAGGGCATATGCAAAAGAATAAACAGCGCAGCAATAACGCCCAGCCAAAACGTAATCATTCCTTCCATAATATCACCTTTTCTTCTGAATGCGTACAATAAGTATAATCCCAATAATAATCAAGAAAAGCAAGAGCGTCGAGAAAACAACAGAAGAATTCCCAACTTCAGGTTCTACAATCACTGAGAGACTCCGCTCGCCAGTGCGTTTATTCTCATAAAGTACTGAACCACGAATCTCGTATTCACCAGCAGGCAAATCAAGATAGCTCTCGAGATTGACGTTCTGTCCAGGAGCAACGAGTAAAGGCTCGGTTTCAATAACATGGACTATCTTTCCATCTTGGAGCACAACACCACTAAATCTAGCTCTGACCGAACGTTCGCCAGTATTCTTGAAACCGGCAATGAGCGGTTCAGCTGAAGCAGGGGGGATAAGAGTTGTAAACGCCCCTTCATCACCAAGTGTGCCAGGTGCGAGAACCCAGAAACGCCTAGACTGCTCGCCGCACTGCTCGATAGACACAACAACTTCATATTCTCCTTCAGCTAGCGTCGACGAACCGGCATTTTCATAATCACCTTTCATAGTGGGAAGTGTTGTTTCACTCTCTTGCACATCATCACGGAAAACCTCCTTGCCAGCAATATCAAGGATGCGCAAGTTTCCACGCGGCGTCACGCGAGTGTTTCCGGTATTACTAATGGTATAACCTATACGAATCGCATCGCCTAGTTCAACATCAGCTACTCTCACCCCCCCTAATACGCATGACGGTACGCGCGCATCAGTAATCGTGAAACTCAACGGAACACTAACGGTGAGTGCGATACGATTTCCGAGAACTGACGACAAGCCAGCCGGCACAGAAGTCAAGAGGATTCGTTGTTCATAACTCCCCCCTTCAGCGTCGATAGAGGGTTGTAATGCAATCGTAAGGCGTTCTGTACCACGTGGTCCCAGTATCACACTGCTATTGAGAACAAGCCAATCGACCCCTTCACCTTCTACCTCGAGAGTCACAGTCACCGGTTCATCTTTAGAATTACTGAGTAGCACACTTGTTTCTGCATAACCACCAGGGAGCACATTTTCAAAAGCCATTTCTCCAGGACTCACCCCTACTGCTTGCACAGAATGTGAGCTGAAAACTAAGAATAAGATAAGACAAGTGATGATTCCGTATTTTCTTGTATTCTCCATTCTTTCTCCTTATACTATCTGTGCGTGGAACACTATCGTACCATTACACTCTCCCTTCACACCAGGACCTGATTGTACACGCCAATAGAGAGGTAGACTCGAATTTGATGGACCACTTCTCACAGGGATGTTCAGTGTAGCGGTTGGTGCGGTGGCTAAGCTTCCTGTCAAAGAGGTCATAGCCCCATAAGCAGTTCCTTGACTCATACTAAAACGCTCAGCACTGATAGTGATATTCGCACCGTTCAGGCAGCTCATCGCAAGATCGTCCCCTTGAGTCACCGCATAACCCCAAAGATAAACATTTAACGGGGCATTACCGAGATTGATGACAGTCACATTCTTCTCAGGAGAGGGTGTGCCACCATCAACATTGCCATAATCAAGCAATGTGGGCGTCACATCAACAGCCTGGAGCTGATTTACCGTTGTCGTATCACTACCATACGTGCCATTATCGACAGCATCATTGCCACGGACATTACACGTCCAGGTTCCCGGCAACGCATAGTACCACATATCAAAACCACAGGCACACGTGACGCTCGTGGTGTTAAGTGGTGAACAGGAGCAGCTCTCGTTCGAATAATGATTACTTGCGTTGTCAGGGCTCGATGCCGAGACGCTGCTGTGGTAGAGGACGGCATTCGCCCCAAGGATATCCCCACCGCCATTGTCGTCCGAGACGTTCGCGGTGCAGTTGACCTGCTGCTGACCGTTCGCGATGAGATCAATAGTAGTCGGCAGCACAACACTCTCAACTCTTGGCAAAGTATTGTTGACTGTCGCATTCACAGGAATTGTGACGTTATCTTGGCTTTCGTTGAATGTTCCGATGCGTACACTCCAGTTAGCGACAGCGAAGGAACTGTAGTTCAAAGCATCATAGCACAGAACATTCCAGTGGAAAGTAAGATTAACACCCGTGGTGAGATTGTTAAGGTCAAATCCATAGTGCTGTCCTGGAACAACATCGTATGCTGTGACATTCGGTGTCCAGCTTCCTGTGAGGTTGGTATAAAGCGTGCAGTTGGTGATATTACTATCATCAGCTTGGAAGGTTAAGGTTACATTCCCATCAGGATCATTATCTTCATCAGGTGGGCTGATGAGCAGTACGATTGGCGGTAGGACGTCAGTACTATAGGTGAATGTCGAAGTTGAAGTGGTTGTCCATCCTGCACGATCACTTGCGATAACTCGCCAATAATATATTCTGTTTACCGAAAGCGGCAGTACGGTCTTGTTTGTTGCATTCTTCGCGAAATTGACGTACTCAGTCGTCAATGAAGATGTGAACGACGCAGAGAGACTCACTTGAAGTGTGTAGTTCCAGAAGTTCTGCTCGACCGTTTTCTCCCAGCTAAATGTTGGTGTGAGATTATCATCCGTCGTTCCGGTCGGGGGAACGAGCAAATCGAAAGCTCCAGGGGGTGTTAAGTCGACTGTAAACGTCTGGTTCTTGCTCGTCGCTACATTGCTGAGATTGTCTGTGCAGACTACAGCCCACGTATGGCTAGTTTCCGATAGACCGTTAACGGTAAACGAGTCACTCCCTGAAGTTGGGGAGGGGTCCGACTGGTTAAAGATACCATCAATGAAGAGGCTACAGTTCTCCAGACCGGCAGCGTCTGTGGCGTTGTAGCCGAGGTTAACAGTCGTGCTGTTGATGAAAGCCTCATCAAGAGGTGAGAGCAGGGCGATTACAGGGCCAGAACGGTCAACGGTGAATGTCCTATTCGCAATCGCGCTCGCATTGTTCCCGTATTCGTCGTAGCACCGGACGTTCCAGAGGTAGCTTCCCTCATCGAAATAGTCAGTGAAGGTGTTGTTCTCGCCGCTTACCACACCAGTGTCACCCTTCTCCTGCGAGAAGGAGCCTGAAGCATTATGCCAGAGACTGCAGTTCTGCAAGTTGATGTCAACTGGTAGGTAGGTGAAAGTGACAAGCATGGAATCACTCCTTGCGCCGTCTGCAGGAAGCACGAGCGTGACATTCGGAGCGACGAGATCCGGACCGAGCGTGAAGCTACCAGTACCAATGCCATTGTCGAAGGTAGCAGCGCTGACGAGCGTGACGACTGAGTAGTTGCCGAGCGAGTGATTGTGTGTATCGAATGAGAGGCTGGTGAAGCCCTGGCTGTTCGTCTGGTTGAGCGTGTACTGGATGAGGTGCTGGTCAGCGTCGTCTGAGATTGTGGGCTCGTTCGCGGCAAGCATGCGCACCCTGATGTCATCGGTATAGAATTCCTGGCCACCGTGGATGACGAAGCGGTCAAAGCCGTCAGTAATCGTCGTGTCAGACCCTTGGAGGCTGCTGAAGAGCGAACCATCAGTTACGTTGTACACGCTGATGTTGTGGGTCGTGTTGAGCTTCCACTGGACTATCTCATACCAAGAGTTGAGGTAAAAATAGGACGTGGCTGTCGAAGCGAGGGTACCGGCACTTGAGCCGCTCAATCGTTCCTCTATCCCAAAGGTGCCGCTCGGGTTGACGTCAGTAATCTGGAAGCCGTAGCCGCTGAAGGTACTGTTCGAAATGGCATAGCGGCTCTGGGCACCGCCCGCTTCATTGGGTCTGTTGAACCTGAACCGGACCTCAAAGTCAGTGAGGCTCCCCATGAAGGTAGCGTAACCGCCGTTCGGGTCGTCATTACTGGTCTTCATGATGACTCCGTTGCCGCCAATGTTCTGGTAGATGGTCGAGCCACTGGAGTAAGCCTGCCAACCTGTAGCGTCCCCGTCCTCGAAGTCGTCATAGAAGAAATACACTTCGGTCGGGTCGGTCGGCGGGCTGGTAACTGAGCCGTTGCCGAAGTAGATATAGTAGTTGCCGTCCCAACCGAGGCTGGAGATATTGCGCTGGAGCCTGAACATGAGCTCTGTGGATGCATCGTCGAACGCAGTGAGGTTGATTCTGTCCAGCTCTACCAAGGTATTATCGCTCTCGTCCAGGAAGACTACCCTGATATCATCGCCGTCCGACTGCATAAGACTGCTCGTCGTGTCAAGAGTGAGCGTCACAGTGTAGCCCTTCTCGAGGGTCGCACTCTCAGCATTCGTCACGTTGAGCGGCCGTCGATAGGGATAGCTTTCGTTCCACCATGGCATCATGGTCACTGTCTGATTCGTGTAGATAATGGCGGTCGAGGTATTGCTCGTCACCGGATTGCCAAACTTGTCAGTCACGTTCAAGTCAATGGATGCAATCTCACCGATGACATAGCTCGCCTTGTCTGGCGTAACTGTGACGTTCAAAGTAGTAGTCTCCATGACTGTCATGTTGCGAATCTCACTCACACCGAGATTGCCCCATGAATCGTAACAGCGTACTTGCCAGGTATAGACTCCATCGGGAAAGTCCTCGTTGAAATACTGTAAGGTGTCCTTCGTGATGGTGTTGTCGCTCTGGTTGAACGTGTCATTGATGTACAAGCTGCAATTGAGGATAGCGCTGAAATCGCTGACAGTGTAGCTGAATGTGACACCTGGCTTGCCGAGGGTCGCGTTCCCCCCAGGACTGTTGAGGGTGACGTTCGGTTTGATAGTATCGTTGACGATAACATAGTGTGTCTCGCTATACGCGCTGTAATTCTCGGTCGCAGGATAGACTGCAGTGACATTATATGTTCCAGGGTCTTGGAAAAGTGTTAGATTTGTCAACGGTGACGAGCCGTTGTTGATGCGGAGACCATCGAGATAGAGCTCGATATACCCTGAAGTGGGATTGACGAGGACCGCAGTCAGGTTCACAATGCTGTTCTCATCGACGGAGAAGTTCCCGTCAGTCCCATTGAGGAGGAGGTTCACTTCGCTCGCGTTCTGTTGAACAATATAGCCATACTGAATGGTTTGGTTCCATCTGTTAACACTATCATTCGCGAACCACTGATATGTATACGAACCTACAGCAATGGTGGTGATATTGTATGAGAAAAGGTCGCCGCTTGTTCGGTTCACTGTATAATTCTTGAGCACACCGCTAAAATCGTGTTCGATGTATACAGTATCCAAGTATGCATCAGTCACAGTGATATTGAAGATGTAAAGCTTCCCGGGAGCATAGGTTGTTGGTGAAGAAGGAGTCACTGTCGGATTCGTCAGTGCGGGCTTGTTTACATCAATCTTGACAGTGTAGTTCGTGATTGCTATCCCTCTTCGTCCGGCGCGATCAAAGCATACGATGTTCCATTCATACGTGCCTTCAGAAAGGCTCGTCCCTATCGTATTTGGAATTCCGCTCGTCGGGCTCGTGTTTGTCGCGCGTGGTGCCCAGGAGCCGGTGAAGTTCCCCCAAAGCGTGCAGTTCACAACATTCGTATCCGTCGGCGTGAAGTTGAAGATGACATTCCCTGAGGTGTAGAAGGTATCGTTCTCAGGGGTGTGCAGCGTCACTGTCGGATTCGTCTCATCGACGGTGAAATTCCAGAGAACTGAACTACCACTTGCATATGTCAAGTTATCATAGCATTGAATCTGCCAAGTGTGTGTCACTTCGCTGAGGCCAACAATCGGGAAATAGTTTGGCTGGTGGTTCGTAACTGACAGGTTCGTCGCATTCGGAGCGCCGTCGACGTAGAGAGTGCAGTTCTCTATGCCGGAAGCGTCGTCCGGCGTATAATTGAAGCTGAACGCACCAGTATCAAGAAAACTGTTGTAAGAGGGGTAATTAGGGGTGATGACTGGCGGGTCAGATTCGCTGGTGACATTCACCGTGATGTTGTAAGTGTACGATGAGTTTGTCCAGCCGTTCTCATCGGTGCAGTTGATGCTCCACAGATGATCATCGTTATCGAGGAAGGCTGTGAAATTCTGGCTAACACCTTCTTGAATTGTGAAGTCAGTCGCGCCCGATTGCACACCATCGACAATGAGGATGCAGTACGCAATGTTAGCCATGATATCAGTCACATTATAGAAGAACATGACATTGTTTGTCGTGTTCTCATATGTGTTGTTCTGCGGATCTTCGATGAATAATTGCGGCGGTGTCGTATCGACAAGGACTGTAAAATTAGCAGAAGCGAAATCGCTATTATCAGCATGATCATAACACTCAACACTCCAAGAATAGCTCCCATCAGACAGGGATATATCAAAATAATTAGGGAACCCGTTCACAGGACTCATATTCGTCTGGTTCGCATGCCAGGAACCGTTGAAATCCCCCCATAAAGTACAATTTCTGAGATTTGTATCGGAGGGAGTGTAGTTGAATGAGAAAACAGAAGTGATGACATAATCATCGTCGCCTGGCCATTTCAATTGCACATTCGGATCGGTCTGGTCAGTGATGTACGTGAATGTGTTCGTCGAGTTGGTCCTGCTCCCGAAGATGTCGTAGGCGATGACGCGCCAATAATAGGTCTGGTCGGCGAGGAACGGTCCCGCATCAATACTTGTGTTTGTGACAGGAGATGTAACATAGACATACTCCGGACTGCTGAAATCGCTGTTGTTGTCAACGAGAATCGTGTAGTTCGCAAAATGCTCATCGGCTGATTGCTGCCAAGAGAGTGTCGGTGAGAGCGCCGTCGTGACTGTGTCGTTCGCCGGTGCGATGAGGTCGAACGCCACAGGCGGACTGGGAGTGACGTTGAAGATAAGGTTAGTATAGGCGCTCACATTTGTATTGTTGTGCTGATCCCTAGAGGTGAGCGTTGTGATATTGTAAATTCCTGTTTTGTTAGTATCTGAGAAATTGAAATACCATACTCCTCCAGTTGCTTGTGTCAAACTGTAGTTCCTACTCGTTTCGTTCGGATATAACATAGTTATATTGACGAGCGTCACGGTGAAAGTATCCGCTACCGTAACATTGAACCTGACCTTATGTGATTGATTGAGCCGAGTCACATTGAAAGTCTCACTACTCATCGTTGGCGAGTTGGCATCTACTGTGACTGTGAAATTATCACTGTATGTTGCGTTGAGACCATATGCGTCCGCACATATGACATTCCAGGAATAAACACCATCATCTGGCGAGATTGTTATGTTAGCTTCAGTATCATTCTGCACACCTATTGTGCTCGCGTTTGGTTCCCATGAACCCGAAAAGTTACCGTAAAGTGTGCATGTCATACTGCTCTGGTCATCTGCTGCAGTGAAGTTGAAGTCGAGAGGGATATTGGTCTGCACGCTTCCGTTCTTAGGCCAGGTCAAGTTAGTGATTGTAGGACCTTCATTAATCCTATCCAAGCTTTGGATGTAGAACCAAGAGGTGTTCTGCTTCACGACAGCAGGTATGCCCGTATCAGTGGATTCACGACCAACACGTACAGTGATTTCATCACCCGTAGTGAGGTTCACGATACAGGAAGCGAAACTCAATGACTCGTTGTTTTCGATGCCACCTTGCAGACCACGAGAGTAACCTGAGCTCCAGCACGCGTCATTGGCGACGCCATTCACACGTATCTGGCCAAAAGTGTTGAACCTGCTATCGATGTTGTTCCGTTCAACATAGACACCGTAGACAACCCTATAGAAGCCTGAATATTGTACTTCAACAGTGTCAGTATCTACCATGTCAAAGTCTGAGTCATTCCGCAGAACAATATCCCACGTTATGTCTGCACCACTGGTCGTGTCGACACTCTGACCACCACCTTCCTTATGGAGCATGATAACGTTGATATCACTATGTTTAAGCTTTTCAACCTGGAACCAAGCCCTGTTTGCAGTCGTCGTCACCGCGACACTCGTCGAGGATTCACGTCCTGCACTGATTTGGATATAATCACCAGCAGAGAGGTTGAGTAAGAGATCAGCGGTCAAAGCGGCGTCCCGCGAACTGGTAAGACCACGAAGATAAGTGTTAGAGTGCCCTTCGGTAATGACTGCTCCATTTACGAGAACCTCACCAAAGACTGCGTAACGCGTGTTGCTCGCGTCGTCCACAGCAACACCGTATGTGACACGATAAATTCCATCCTCGTTAATTGTGATATTATCAGCAGTTGCTGTGAAATTGAAAGGCGAGCCAACACTATCAGCAGTGTCCCAATCAAGAATATTCCCTGCTGCATTGTCTACACTCTGACCTCCACCGACATCACGCACCAAAACAACCTCTGGACTTTGAAGAATCTGCATATCGAGCCAGTTCCGTCCCACCATAGTTGTAGTGGCAAGGCTTGTTGACGAACTCCGACCGGCATTCAGAACTACTTCATCTCCGGAACTGAGATTAAGAAGGCAATCACTCGTCGCGACAGCATCTGTGACGCCATCAGAACCACGAGTGTATGTTTGACCGTAGCATGCAGTTGCTTCTACACCATTTACCATAATTCGTCCGAAATGCTCGACACGTGTGTTCGCAGTACTACGCGTGAAACTAGCACCATAGCTGACCCTGTAAATTCCATCAGTGTTAATCGTCACGTTAGCATCTCCGCTGCCATGGCTAAATGCTGAATCGATACGCTCTTGCGTATCCCAAGTAATATTGTCTCCGGTCGGATAAGCTGTGTTAACGCTCTGTCCTCCTGTCCCATCGCGGAGCATGAGGATTCCTTGAGCGGCAGCATAGTTCTGCGCATACGCTTCATCATCGCCGAAACGGAATTTCAGAACGTGCTTGCCTTTGGTGAAAACTCTGCTTGTTTCAATACCTGTTTTGTTGCAGGTGTAGTTCTCAACGTAAACAGTTCCATCTTGCCATTCATAGGGAACTTCTTCCTCACCGCATATAAGTGTGAGGAACTGCAAATCCTTGTTGAATGATGCTTGACTCCAGGTCGTCCCGTTGCTTGCTGTAATCTCAAGGTCAGCGGTGCCGATTGTCGTGAAGCGAACATCCCACGTTCCGCCAACGATAGGATAGCTCTGGATATCAATGATGGTGAGGTCAGTTTCAGCATAGCCAGGATCGAGGCGATCAAAGCGAATGGTGTAGTTTTCTCCGGGGATGAGTTCTCGGACCATGCGCCATTCTCCGAAGCAGTGCTGTGAATCGTAGTCCCAGTCTTTGCATTTCCAGAGCTGCTTGCCTGTCGCAGTCCGAGTCAACGTACCATCAGTAAAATCAATAGCAGAGGGATCAAGAGCATACGTAGTAAGACTTTCCCTGTTACGAACCTTGATGGGTTTAGTAACTTCTTCATAGCGGAGATTGATTTTCTGATTAGGAGTGACATCATTGAGTTCTATCTCAACTGGGTCATTCTTTGTATTGAGGCGTACGTCATATGATTCGTCCGCAGGTGGAGCCTCAGCAGTATATTCTCCATCTCCACTCCGCACCTCAACAAAACCGACAAATCCACGTGTTTCCTCAGAGAGGAGTGTGTCTTCAAGACCCTGGTCAAAGAATCCAAGAATATTGCCTGTGAGGACTGCAACCGGTGCTGGGAGGAAGAAGAGAGCGAGAATAAGCATGAAGCAGGCAGTGATAGCACCTGCTGCAAGGATTGTTCGTTTTGTTGTTTCTTGCTCGAATACAGAATTCTTACTGAACGCTTCAATCTCCTCTTCCGATTCCTTAATGAGCAAGTCATAGAGCATTATCCACTCATCGTATGACTTATCACCAAGATAAACTGCTATGCGTCGCCTCTCTTCGACAGGTGGTTGTCCAGCGCATTCCTCACGTATCTTGTCTATGCGACTTTTTATTGTAATCTTATGACGTTCACATTCAACGATTCGTTTTCTGGATACGAGGAGGTTCCGTGCTCTCTTTTCATCGGCAGAAATATTCACAACCCTGATGGGGATTTTTGGCAGTCTCATAATCGCCACCCCTTTTGTTGTTGTTTAAAGTACATGTAGAGATGCGGTTGGACACTCTGTAGACCAACCTTGCGCTCAATCTCATCAAGTGAGACATGATTGAGGAAGTCATGAATGATACGGGTAGTACGAAGCTGGCTTGGTGTAACACTTGTGCCTAGTGCTCGCTTACCAAGCCCTGCAAGAAGTTGCTCTGCTCGTCGTGGAGAAATACTTACCGATTCACGAGTTGAAATAAGAAAAGAGGAAGAAGAAAGCGAGTTTCTTAGGAGTAAAAGAAGATGTAATGATAAACGTATACTCCTGTTCTTTATCCTTAGTGTGTTTTTAGTGATGTGTCCTTTCTTCAATGAAACGAGCTCGCTGATTGTGCAACCAGTCTCATATAGTAGTCTGAGAATAAGTCGTTCTCGGGAATTTGCTGCCCATTCGAGGAGTTCAAGTTCTCCTAAACTAAGCGGAGGTCGTCGCACAAGGTCACCTGTCATCGCTACGTAGCAAGTAGTCACTAAATCAGTTTCGTAATCTTATATTTAACGTAGTTATTTTTAAATGTTTTTATTGTTTTCAGAGGAGAACTATAATATTGAGTTTCGTAATTTTTCTTTTTATGAAATTTATACCATATGGAAAAGAAACTAAAGTAATATCACTAGAACTAGACAATCACGACTGCACACCGGTGAAGGTGACAAAACCGGTGCAGTTCCCTTTCTGCGGAACTCCCAATCGGACACGCCAATAGATGTCCTTCTCCCCGTCGAAACTCTCGTTCCTAGGCGGAAGATTGAATTCGTCAGCTTGAATTGCGACATCAGAGAGCTGCGTCATGACACTCCAGGAGAGACCTGATGAGATAGCGTAGCGCTCATCTTCGATAGATGTGTTGCCAACATCACAGACAAGTGCGAGTCCGTCACCATTCACTTGGGCATAGCCATCAAGCGCCATGTCCAACTCAGCATTCCCCAGATTAGTCACCGTGACACTCCGTTCTCCAGAGATGTTTCCAGGATTAATGAGACCATAAGCAATGAACTGCGGAGTGAGATTGAAGGCATAGAGCGGTTCGACGAAGGAGTTGTTTATTCCGAAGGACTCATAGCCGAGCTCGTCGACCACACGGTAGGTGCACGTCCAATTCATACTTCGCGCATAATAGGGCAAAGTGAAATTGCACGCATAATCAACTGTATCAGCATCGACAGGCGTCGACGAGCAATTGCCAGTATGATGGCTACTCGGTGTGTCAGCATCGCTATAGTCCCAGTCGGCTCGGTGGAAATAGGATTCGACCATTGTAATAGTGGATGCTCCTTGCAAGTCAGTGATGGTCGCGTTGCACCACACAATCACGTTCCCGCCCAGCATGATATTCGTTGAAGAGGGAATTGTAATAGCATCGAAAACTGGTGCGTCGTTAGCTGCTTGCGTAAAAGTAGCAGCCGCACTCATGTTTGTCCGGTCGTAGATGTCGGTGCAGGTCACGTTCCACTCCCAGAGCCCATCAACGACGCTCACGACGAATTGCCCTTCACCAGACGGCCAGTTCACGTCCCCACCCATCATAGTGATGTTCTCAGTGCCATTCAGGAAGAGCGTGCAGTTGCTCAGCGCTGATCTGTCACTGTATGAGTAAAGGAAGGTGATTGTCTGGCTTCCGTTCAGCTGCGTACCGCCCGAAGGTGAGAGAGGGATGAGGCTCGGAGGCGCGTTGTCGATGATGAGCGTCCTGATCTGACTCACGCCCCTATTCGGCGTACTCGCGTTGTCGAAGCAGGCGAGGCCCCACTCATACTCACCATCGTCGAGAGTTGCGCTGATATTGTTCGTTCCTGACTCACTAGGTGTCGTATTCGTCGCGTTGGGCACACCATCAAGAAAGAGAGTGCAGTTCGTGAGACCACTCAGGGCGTCGCTCACGTTGTAGGAGAAGTCAACCAGCGTCAGGCCAGAATAGTTCGTACCAGAGGATGGCGCGACAAGAATAACAATAGGACCTTCCTTGTCCGTCGTGACGTTCGCCCATGCCTCGTAGAGACGAATATCAGTCCCTGAATCAGCACCACCAACGACGACGTACCGGAGACGGATACCAAGCCTCGAGCCAATACCTGACCAGTTCCAATCACCACCAGGACCAGCAACATCGAGGTAGGTGAAGACGCTTCGCGACGAGTTCCCGCCAGCAAGAGCACGGAGCGTATACCAGCTCGCCCCAGAATCATTGGTGTACTCCAGCGCCCACTGGTCATCGCTGAGACCATTGACGTCAATGTCAAAAAGGATATCAACTTGCTTGACATCAATCCATGGAGCATCCCCATTCTCAACAAACGACGAGAACGTGAGATTGCCACTCCCACCACCTGTGATGTTTGCAAAAGTCGTATTATCATTGTCGTAGGCAGAAGCTTCAATAGTCGCAATCGCGTCAGAATCTGCAAAGGTAGTTGGTCTGCTCGTGTCCGTCGTTCCCTGGATGATAGTTGATAGGAATATGATAAAAAAAAATGCGAAGAGTGGCGCTGAGAATCGCTTGACACTAACGGTACGCATGGCGTCGCCTCCGCTTCTTCCGGGCGATGAGGATGAGGAAGACGAGGATGGCAATAAGGAGGAATAAGATAAGTAGGAATGGACCGCCAAAGCTCGCTGCAGCAAGTAGTTTCATCCCCTCAACGTTGATTACAGTTCCTTTCTGGAAGGTGAGTTTATTGTTATACAACACCCTGCCAGCAACAATATATTGTGCGGGATCTACTGGATTGAAGAAGGTCTCTATTTCTGCAGTCTCTCCAGGAGGAACGTTGTAGAGGTCAGTGTCAATCACCTTAACAAGGCGACCACCATTTCGTGTTGTAATAGTACCCTTGAACTTTGCACTCACAATCCGAGAACCTTTATTGAGAAAAATCGCCTTAATAGGAATTATATCGCCCGTCTCCGCCCAAGACTGCGCCTCTACCCTAAGGAGTTCACCCTTATCAGCAACACCACCACGATCAAGCACGTCGAACGTGAGGAACGTGCTGTCGCCACAGAGTGGCAGTTCAACAGTCGCCCAGTACTGACCTGGTGAGAGATCATAAGTAACTTGCGTCACAAAGTTAGAAGTGACTGTCGGAAAGATTTCCTCATCCATCGGGACTGCGAGCTCGGCAACAAGTTTCTCCTGAAACTGATCATAGATGCTAATCTTGAATTCTGGCTGAATGCGCACATTCCCTTTGTTCACAACATTTGCCATGAAATCAAAGGGCTGCTCTAACTCAGTATCCTTGATACGAACTCCACCCATACTACACTCCAAACGTTCAGTTCCTGAAACACCTAAAGCAATCTTGATGAAGAAAGCAGCACGAGTACTTGTCCCAATCTTTCCCCCATCAGACCGTAAGATCTCACCCGTCAGAACGCGAAAGCCACCATCATAGTCCTCGAGACGAGCGTCACGCGGTGGTTCAACGATGAGTGTAAGCGCGTAAGGATTACCACGGCTGAATTCGAACTCATCAACAGGTGGTTCGACGCGAAGCCAAGGCGCGATGCCCCCCTCAAACTGATACGTGCCGATGATGGTCTCTGGGCTGTCAGTCGTGACGAGAATCACTTCTTGAGCGTAGCCGTTCTGGAGTACATCCTCATAGCTAATGCTACCTTTGTTTACACCAATGCCGACGGCAAGTGTAACTGGAGTAAAAACTAAGAGTAAGAGAAAAAGAGCGCCAAGCCTGCCCACACAACCCATGCAATCTCCCTACGAGGAGGAGTTTATAAAGGTTGTTCCTCTTCGCTGAGCCGTTCATTCTCGAGCTTAATCGCATTTAGCTTGTTGTAAAAATAACCATATTGCGCTTTCGATTTCTCGACGAGCTTCGTACTCTCATCGCCAACAGTCTCGGCGTGTGTTCGCATTGCCCGCATTTGTCGTGCGAGGAGAGCGGTATCACCGAGGTAGCATGAATCGTGCGCCTTGCTCATCGTCTCAAGCAGTGAAATCTTCGCATGCAGGAGTACAAGTTCTTGTCGTACGCTTTCTTTAAGTCTATTGCTACTGAAACGTTCCTCATCGAATCTCGCCAACGCTTGCCTGTAAAAATGTAAGGCATCAAGGTAGCGCGTCTCATCCGCAAGCTCGTGGCCATGCAGCAGGAGTCCAACGAGCGGTTCGTGCTTGCGATGCACCAACACTGTCTGCGTCATAGAAGCAGGAGCTAAAGTCATGGTCGACGGGCCAGCGTGCATAATGGTGTGCTCGCGTTCAGGATGGAGAGGTTTTGGATTGTCGTCGCGGATACTGAGATAATAGGCGGCGAGACCGATTACTATAATGAGTCCGAGGATTACTACAAGGTTCTGTGAGCTCGAATCAAAAGAAAGGAAACCGAGAGCGCCGCCAGTCATACTATTCTCGACAGCGACCGTCATGACACCAGGAACTGGGAGAACAACAAGCCGTGACTGACGCATCGTTGGGAGGCTTACATCGCTTTGTGTTGCATAAACAAGAGTCTCATCCACAAGTGTGTCAAAAGAATATTGAAATATGTCTTCTTCGAGCTGGGTCGGTTCAGCAGAGAGGAACGTGATAGTATTGGGCACTACTGCTTTCGGTACAGTTTCGATGGCGAGGAGATTAGCCTGTGGATTATCGGAGAGGAGACGTTTCTCGACAATCGCGTAGGATTTCGTTCTGCCGTCAGCATAGGTAATGCTCACTATCGTGGCGGTCGTCGTGATATGCACTTCATCCTGGAGTGCACGAGCTGCCTCGAGGTATGCTTGTTTTTCACCTTCTGCGACGACCTTGCCACGGAGCGCATGCGTGACTGCGGCATCGAGCGCTTGCTGGTCAGCAACCTCATCATACTCAGCCCTGTTTTTGACTTCAAGATCAAAGGGAAGTTTCGTGAGCGCTGCATCGACAACTTCTTGGATGGCTGTCGCCTGATTCTTGAACTGATCAAGTGTGAGACTCTTGGTGCGGAGTGCTTCCAAGCGAGTCTTCGCGTCCTTGAATGTCTTAAGTGACTGACCTGCATCGTTGTCGAGGCCGAGTGTGCTAACGAGCCAAGCCTTATCGTCCGACTCCTCCTTACGGAGATCTTCAAGCGAACGTTCTCCGTCGAGAATATGGCCTTCGATAATATCAATACGGGCATCGAGGTCGACCTGAAGCACCGGGTCAAGGAATGCTCCTGTATCTTGGGCTGCGTGCTTCGCCGCCGCCGGGCTCGCCCATTCCTCATGGCTCAACGGACCGATATTGCCAGCGTCATCTTCCGCGGCGATGCGATAGTAGAACTTGACTGCGGCAGTTGTGTCAGTATCGAGATAAGCGTCGCCGATTGTTGTAGTGAAGAAATCGTTGTAGCCGACACCGAGACCCGATGTACGATAAATGTTGAACTGAACATCGTCTTCACCATCATAGTACCAGGAGAGATTGACACCGCCACTGCCGTTCACCGCGCGGAAGGTCTCAACCTTGTTAGGTTTAATCGTGTCGATGAGAAAGAGCTCGCTCTCTTCGATGCGCGTCCCTGCCAAGCCACTGAGATCTGTTCCTGAGAAACTAAACGAGGCAACCTTCTCGCCTGCGTTATCAGGGACAATGATGACACCTTCATACTCTGTGTCACCCACTTCGGTAAGGACGAGAGCTTGGCTGGAACCGCCTTGGTAAACTATAGTGAGCTTCGGAGGTTCACGCAGCTGCTCGCTCACCTCAAGTGTGAAATCGTAGCTACCGGCCTTGTGCGGGTTACCTCCTTCAATCGAGAGGCGAGCGCTTGGCTTCTCGCGGAGCGTGAAGGTCGTGCTTTGTGACGCGGCTGTGTTGCCATAGACATCCCTGCATGCAACATAGTAAGTGTGGCTACCTTCACCTGGGTCGAGCTCCTGCTGATGGGTGAGACTCGTCGTCTCAGGGAAAGTTCCTGGAAGGTCACTATATTGCTGATGGCTCGTCCCGTATTTGCACGTGCTTACCTCACTTGTCGTCGCTGTCAGGATAACCTGGTCGTCAACCGCACCACTAGGACCAAGACTCATTGTTGGTGGTGTGGTATCTACCTTGATGGTACGTTCCTCTTGCGCAATCTCCCCATTCAAGTTGCACTTGAACTCAACAATGTGGAGGCCATCAGTGAGAGTAAGACTGCCACTGTAGCTCGTTGGGGAGTCTTGTGTGAGTGTGTGCGTTGTCGCGTCTGTGACTGTATAACATACATCAGCGGCAATGTTCGTCTCAAGTTGTACAGGAATTATTGTCGTTGCGTAGTCACTGCTTGCTGGCTCGTTGAGAGTGATGCTGAGTGCTGTGTCAAGTATCTCTATGATTCGCGTTTCATTAATCGTGGTGTTCGCGTCGCTTGCCTCAAACGTGTAAGTCCGGAGCCCGGCTGTAGTGAAACCGAGCTGTTCATCATAGGAATCGCTTGCGCTGACTTCGATGCCGTCCTGAAGGATACGGTAGGTTGCAGAGGTGTCGGTGGTGAAGCTGAGCTGGAGGAGATTGCCTTCGGTGATTGTGCTTGGAGCTTGAATATCAGTGATGGAAAGCGCGACAGCTGCGTTGATTGTGATGAGTATGAGCATGCACGCGAAGAGCGTTTTCACTGCGGCTCGTGTGTATCCCGCGTTTCCTTGTCGTCGCTTCATCGTCGCTGTCGCTGTTTCGCTGCCCTGAGAGGTCATGTCCATGGAGCACCTTCTATTTTGGTATCCGCTCGAGAACTTTCTTGTCGCGATGGACTGCCTCAGCCGTGATTCTAGCTAGGTAGTCATTCAACGTGACGCCTTTCAAGACAGCGATAATCTTCGCTCTGGTATGGAGCTCGTCGCTGAGGGCTATATTGACCCGTTTCATCCTTGTCGTTGCTGTGTGCCCGGTCTGGGCGTTGTCGTCGCTGTTCGTGATACGGGTACACGAGAACGTGTACTCAACAGGGTTTCAGTCGTGACGCTTTAAATAGTTTTCTGTTTTTGCTTAAAAGTATTAATATGTAAATACTATTAAATATATTAGTCATGGAAGTGTAGAACTAAGTTCACTAAGCTCGCTAAGTCTTTTTGTCAGATTCGTCCTTCTCAGCGTCTGAGGGATCATTTTCCTCTTC
>JAAOYD010000084.1 GCA_018221165.1 Candidatus Woesearchaeota archaeon
GCAACCAGGGAAACAGTGACTGCGAAACTGGACGCAAACAAGGAAATCTTTGTCGCGAAAGGAACTCGCACAACCGATCCTGGCTGGCACACATTCTACACTCCCTATGTCAATCTCAAGGAGGAGGAATTACCAAAACTACAGGAGAAAGAAGCCCTCCCCATTAAGCGTGTGGAATTGCATGCGAAAGAAACGCAACCGCCAAAGCGCTTCACCCAATCATCCATCATCAATGAGCTTGAGAAGCGCAATCTCGGTACAAAAGCCACCAGGGCTGATGTCGTGGAGGCGTTGTTCAGGCGAAACTACGTTAAGGGCGATAACAACATCGAAGGTACGGGATTAGGTATGCGCACAATTGAAACGCTTGAGAAGTACTCTCCAGAGATTATCGACCAAGCACTGACCACTCATTTTGAGGAGGAACTCGAACACATCCGCGAGGACGGCAAGACTGGTGAGAAAGTACTCGAGGAAGCGAGAAGCGAATTGGATAAGCTCCTGAAGAAGTTCAAGAAGCAAGAAAAGGCTATCGGCAAAGAACTCCTCGCTGCTCATCGCGAAGAGCAGGACGCGCAAGCTACCTTGTTCCCCTGTCCTGTCTGCAAGAAAGGCATCTTGAAAGTCAAGTTCAGCCCAAAGAACAAGAGCAAGTTTATCGGCTGTGACGCCTATCCTGATTGTGAATTCACCGCACCCTTGCCTGCAACTGGTTTCCCGAAGCCAGCAGATAAAGAGTGCGAAGAGTGCGGCAGTGGTATGCTCATGATTGTCCGTAAAGGCCGACCACCAACAATTGAATGTATCAATCCACAGTGCCCCGCCCGTAAGAAGATGGAAGCGGCGCAGCAAAAGCTGGCGAAGGAGAACGGCGAAGGCAAGCAATGTCCAAATTGCGACAAGGGCAAACTCATATTGAAGAACGGACGCTATGGCATGTTCCTTGGTTGCGATCAGTATCCAAAATGCAAGACAATCGTGAATATCCCAAAGAGCAAGGAAGAGCAGACACAGCTGGAAGAACAAAAGAAGCTTGCGAAAGCCGCGGGCGAGGGTAAAAAGTGTCCGAAATGCGGCGAAGGCACGCTCACCTTGCGCAAGTCAGCGCGTGGTTATTTCTTAGGATGCAATAAGTATCCCAAATGTAGGACTATAGTAAAAATAGAAAAAGATAAGAAAAAAGGGTAAAAAGGTTTTTATCGGCGCTTCTTTCGGCGGACCGGTTTCTTTCGCTTGACGACTTTCTTCTTCGCCTTGCGCTTCACCGTTCGCTTCTTCGTCGCTTTCTTCCGCTTGGCAGGTTTCCGCTTCTTAGCGACTTTCTTCTTCGCCTTTCGCTTGACCTTTCGCTTGGCAGGTTTCCGCTTCTTAGCGACTTTGCGCTTCGCCTTTCGCTTCGCAGGTTTCCGCTTCTTAGCGACTTTCCGCTTGGTCTTGCGCTTAGCAACCTTGCGTTTCGTCGTCTTTCGCTTGACCTTCCTCTTGGCAGGCTTTCGCTTAGCAACTTTTCGCTTGGTCGTCTTTCGCTTGACCTTTCGCTTCGCAGGCTTTCGCTTAGCAACCTTTCTCTTGGTCGTCTTTCGCTTCACCTTGCGCTTCGTTGTCTTCCTTTTCGCCGTCTTGCGCTTCGCAGGCTTACGCTTAGCAACCTTTCTCTTGGCCGTCTTGCGCTTCGCAGGCTTCCGCTTGGCGACTTTGCGCTTCGTCTTCCGCTTCGCAGGCTTTCGCTTAGCAACCTTTCTCTTGGTTGTCTTGCGCTTAGCAGGCTTCCGCTTGACGACTCGTCGCTTCGTCTTTTTCTTTGCCACCATGGGGTGTTCACCTCATACCAAACAATAATAGTGCAAAACCGGGAAAATGCATATATAAAGTTTTAGTTTTTAAACAACAAAACATAGAGAAAAGAAACCTTAACGCCACGTCGCGTGACCGAGATGAATAAGCAAGTCGAAACCAAGTTTGTCCACACCTAATGGGATATCGCAGGCACCATATGCAGAACCGCCCCAAAAACACAACTCTATTTCAGGTAATTCTTTCGCAACTGCGTTCTGGATTGTCTTCGCTTCTGGTTTCAAACCATCAGGTAACTGTATCAAGACGCGCTTCACTTTTTCACTCTTGATTTTCGCGATAATCTCCTCGACGGAGAGGTCGTAGTACTCATTTGCCATAAATGAGAAGAAACAGGAAGGAATTATAAAGATTGCTGCGAGCTTTTAGCCAAAGAACTCATGCTTGATCTGCGTGAGAACATCGATGTTCTGTTGCGCATGTGGGAATCCTGGTTCCAACGCTTCCGCAATCATATAGTGTTCAATTGCGTGGTCAAAGTCTGCGACACTTGCTTCATCTGCTTGTCTGAAGCGCGCAACGTAGTTTGCTGCGTAATCAAAATGATAGTGCGGGTTCGAATCATCAAGTGTTAACGCATAGGCAAAGTGCTCATGCGCGTCATCGAAACGTCCTTGCTCAAAATACAGCAGCGCGAGATTATAATGTGCATTCTCATATGTAGGGTCTAAAGCTAAAGCAGAAAGGTAGAGTGCTTCTGCACGTTCCAAATCTCCTTCATGGTAAGCATAGTATGCTGCATTGTTCAGCGCTGCTGGATCGCCATCACTCTTGATGAGGTAGGTTGCCGCAGTTACACTGCCTATCAGTATGAGGCCCACTATTACTGCTATGAAGAGTCGTTTCATGTACCCACCCCAATAATAAATATGAAAAGTGGTTTTAGACATTAACCGCGTAGGTCGCCGTATCGATGATACCTTCGCCTGTCTTCCCAATCAGCTTCACTTCAACGATGAAGTCATCACCAGGGTCGTAGTACGCTCCTGTAGGAATGCTGAAGAGATAACCTGAGCTGTAGGAATCACTATCCCTATCAACAGTGTAGCTCCTCTTCTCACCAGCAGGTATCAAAGGAAGGCTATATTCACCGTAGGGATTCTCGCCGTCTTCCTCTTCATCCATTGGCTGAGCAAGGTAGTACAAGGCATCGTCAGTCTTCACCCATATCTCAACACGTGCGCTGAGTATCTCATCAACACCGTTATCAATTCTGAAGCTGACTTCACTCACCTTTGCTGTGCTGCCGTCATTCTCAATGAAGTCAACATTTGTTATCTTGATGGTACGTTCGCCGCTGAGGTCTGGACTAGCTTTGCAGATCATGTCATCGTTGCACACTGCTTCTCGGCAGTCGCTGTTCAGTTCGCAGTCTTTACCTTCGTCGCAGGAGTTGCAGCTACTACCGCCGCAGTCAACGTCAGTTTCATCTTGATTCTTGATACCGTCAAGACAGGTTTCGGTCGGTTCAGGCTCGGGTTCAACCTCGGGCTCTTCGGTTTCGTTGGTTTCCGGTGGTGCAACGTCAGTGTCTTCCTCGACGTCGTCTGTCACTTCGTCCGGGTCGCAGTCGTTGTCGCCCAGGTAGCTGAAGATAAGCAGCATCGCGAGTATGCCAATGATAACCAAATAAATGGTGCGTTCCATTAATCGTCCTGAATACCTGATTACTATCTCTCCCATGGTTTCACCTTTTATTCTCGTCGAGTTCTTCGACGAGGCTTTGGATGACATCTTCGACTTCGATACTATTGTCCTCTTCGTCCTCAACTGACTCTTCCGCGTTGGTCACGATCTCCCCAAGGAGTTCTGCGTCCGCGGCTGTGCTGCTTGTAAGAATACTTTCGTCAAGCTCTTCTTTCTTCTCTTTCTTCTTCTCCTTCTTCTCTTTCTTCCACCTTCTGGTTGGTGGTTCCGGAGGTTCTTCATCGACGAATTTGATACTGAATCGACCACCGCTGTTACCAGTCTCTATCTTGATGCTCTTCTGGACGAGTTTGCCCGCGGCTGATTTCATGCCAGTAAGTGATTGCTGCATTTTCTCGACGTGTTTGGTTTCAGGCTTGGGCGGTTTCGGTGGCGGTCCTGCCTTGATGCTCAGTTCAATGGCGCGGTCACGCGCAATCGTGAGGAGTCTCACAGGATTCTTCTTGGAACGGACGACGAGCTTGTTCAGTTCGTCTTTGTCAAATGGATGTGTGAGATAACCACCGACAAGTTCGATACGTTTCTGAATAAGGTCGCGGAGTGCTGCTGTAGGCATATCTTCGAGCACAACTTTGAGCTCGTCTTTGCCGTAGCTCTCGTGTTCTTTCAGGACACGTTCGAGCGCGAGCAACACTTGGCCGCCTGGGCAGGTGTGGAGAATATCTTGGAGAAGGTGTCGGTTTTCCTTGGCGAGCAACTGGGCGTCGTCAATGATGATGAGCACGCGTTTCTTGCGGAGCTTCTGCAGGAGGAAGGGTGTGAGCTCGTCTTTCTTGAGCTTCTCATGGGGTTTGGTCATGGTTTTCTCTATAGGATTCAACGCCGCGTCCAGGAGTGTCTTGAAGAAGAGCTTGCTACTGGTTACTGGCTTACCGCTGATGCGGACAACTTTGAGTGTGAAGAAGCTGAATCGCAATTGCTGCGAGAGCCAATTGAGCAAAGTCGTCTTGCCGCTACCTCTCACCCCTTGGATGATGCCGAAGCGTTCCTGTTTGATAACAAAGAGGTTGAGACGTTCACGTTCCTCTTCACGATCGACTAAGAACTCGATAATCTTCTTTTTCGGGCGTTCTATGAAAGGGTCTTCCCTGTAGCCGAGTTTCTTCTGCCAGTCAAGTACGAACCCCACAACACTCACCGCTTATTGGTTATAAAAGGGATATTAAAAAGGTTACTTTTTCTCCTCAGGAGCTGGTTCAGGTTCTGGAGCCGCTTCCTTCTTCGGTTTCTCGTCCGTAGAAGGCTTCTCCTCGGATTCAGCTTCTTTCTTCTCCTCTGGAGTGTCCTCCTTCGGAGTTTCTTTCTCCTCAGGCTTGTCTTTGGTCTCTTCCTTCACATCAGCCGCTTCTTCAGGAGCCACATCCTCAGTTACTTGCTCCTTCTTGTCTTCCTCGGTTTCTTGGATGTCAGGAGTAGCTGCAGTAGCTTTCTGCGAAAGCAGGATGCAAGCTTTGACTTCGACACTCTTAATCGGATGATGGGCACTTGCCACTTCTTTGAGGGTGCGCTGGAGCTTGTGCTGGATGAGGTCCTGCACGAGCTGATCGAACGTGGTTTCCTTGAGGAGTTGCTTAATCCGCTCCCTGACAGTGAGTCTGATTGCGGTCTGTGCACCTCGGGATGCGCGGTTGGCGGTGAACGCCATGGGCTTGATGCGTACCAATTGTTCCTTGCCAACACGAACGATGAAGCTATCGATGACCTTCGAGCGACCCCGTCGCACGACACGCTTCATCTGACTCGGCAGCACTTCGTAGCCAATGACTGAGGCGATGCCGTTACCTTCGTGCACTTTCGTGATGACGAAGCTGATTTCGATGCCCTGATTACGCATATCATTAGTGAGATGCATCAGGTTGATTGTGATGTTCTTGCCCATGAGGAGCTGCGAATCTGAGACATAGCTCTCGCCGAGACCGGTGTTGTCGAAGCTCTTCGGCGCCACGAGTGCGCACCATTTCTTCTTCGCTTTGGCCTTGCCGGCCTTCTTAACAATCTTTTTCTGAGGTTTTGCCATTGTGAGTATCACCTGTATATTCTTCGTTGGATTATTGAATGTACTAGTCGGGGTCGTCCAGCCCCTCGGCAGATATGTTGGACTTGGCGGCTCGGAGCCACATAGGTAAAATGGTAGCCTTCGTGAACAACGGGCTCTTTTTAAAGCTTACGTCAGAAACCTATATATATGGTAAGATGAGCCTGAACGCATCAAGGGGCTATAGTGTAGCTTGGTATCACTCCGGGTTTGGGGCCTGGCGACCGGGGTTCGAATCCTCGTAGCCCCACTACAAGCGTAGCGAGAGCTACGAGTCCCGAATGAGCAAAGCGAATGAGGACACTCGTAGCCCCAGTTTACATTCTAGTTAGAACTATGCAACCTTCCTACGTTGTACTCTCTTGATATCGCCGAGTTCTCTGACGAGACCCTCGTCAAAGTTCACTTCTGACTCTAGGAGTGTAGCTATTGCTTCCTCAATGGACACTGGTGGCTGGTAGACACGCCCATGGACAAGCACGTCGAATGCGTCGCAGGCTTGGAGCACTTCCTTGACATAGAGTAAATAGGGATTGTTCTGCCTTCTGTCAGGGAAAGGAATGACGACTTGTTCTTTTCGTCGGTAGTCGTGGGCACTGGCTGCTAAGGTGCTCAGTCCAGAGTAACCATGTGGTTCGACCATGCGAAGAATGTTCCGTGTGTACTCATTGTGTTTCTTCATCACTTTTCGTTCGTCTTCAGTGAGCGGTCGTTTCGCGTGGAGGAGTTTAACTGGTATCCCTATCTTACCGTCGTCGTGATGGAAGGCGACGAATGCTATCCGCGGGTCCCTGGATACTGCGTAGGCGAAGTCTCGCACCCTAGTGCGATGGAATGCGTGTTCTGGGCTCTTGATGTTGAGAACTCGTGAGCAGGCAGAGAGAAAGGTTGTTGCTATGTGATAGAGGCTTGGTAATGCTTCTTGAGAACTTGTCATATCGACACAGGAAGTGCCTTGGTACGTCGTCGCAAGTCGCTGCAATGTAATCGCTGTGCCTTTTACGGTGTTTCACATTTATATAGTTTCTGAAGGATGAGAGCGGTGCACTGCCCAAAGCTTTATAAACAATTCCCGATTCGTGCGCATCCATGGCTGAGAAACACGAAAAGGCAGTTAAGCGCTTCGGCGTGCGTTACGGACGTACCATTAAGAAGAAGCTAGGCCTTATCGAGGCGCAGCAGCGAAAGGCTCATCAATGCCCCTACTGCCGCTATCCTAAAGTCAGTCGTAAGTCCGCGGGCATCTGGCATTGCAGCAAGTGCAATGCGACCTTCACGAGCCGCGCCTATACGGTGACCAAACCGGCCGCGGTCAAGACAGAACAAGATCTCGAGATCTAGGTGAAACTATGGCGTACAAGTGCTTCAGTTGTGGGAAGAACATCAAGGAGGAGCACATCAAGAAGAAGGTGCGATGCATCTACTGCGGCTCCAAGATTATCTTCAAGGAGCGTAGCGTCGGCACCAAGGTCTTGGCGCGATGATTGAATCACACATTTCACTTCCGTATTCGGAAGCCCTCTTGGCGTTGCTGAACACCGAAGAGTTCACGCACCCGAGAGCCTCATACGACGTCAAGAAGGACGGGAAAAATATCACGATAACTATCGAAGCGAAGGACGCCACCGCATTGAAGACCGCGGTGAGTAGCGTCTGTCGCGTCGTCACTGTATACGAGAAGGCATGATGGAACAAGAAATCCAAGCGAAGATTCAGAAACTCCAGCTGCTCGAGGAGAACTTGCACGCGCTACTCGCGCAGAAGCAGCAGGTGCAAGCCCAGCTCATGGAAGTCGAGAGCGCGAAGGGCGCGCTTGATGGTAAGGATTCTGGGTATCAAATCGTCGGGAACATCATGGTCGAGCAGACAGCCAAAGACTTGAACAAGGATTTGGATGAGCGCATGGAGCGTTCGAAAGTTCGACTCGCCGCTCTCGAAAAGCAGGAGGCTGACGTGAAGAAGAAGGCCGAGAGCATCCAGAAGGATGTCATGGAAAGCATGAAGGGTGATTCCAAGTGAGTTTTGACAACGTTGCAGCAGGACTAAAGATGCTCTTGGAAGAGCAGGGTACGCCACGGAACGTGCGCGAGAAAGTGCAAGGCATGATCGCACAACTAAAAGAGCCAGGCGAGGAACGCCTCAAGGCCGATCAATTACTATCACAGCTCGACGAGTTACAAAGTGATGTCAATATTCCAAGTTATATCAGAACACAACTGTGGTCTGTTTCTAGCATGCTTGAGAATATGGAATAAAATATTGCGTTGAATCATGCAGCAGGTTGCATATTCTCATTCATAACTTTTCTATGCTCGTCAGAATATATCTTCACGGCCTTGAACTTCCCAGTTGTCTTAGATTCTAAAGGAAAAATATTCAGTTCAGTAATGAGTGCTTCTCCTCTATAATCCCAAACACCATTTTTATTATGTGCTAAGAAAACTCTTGCGGGAGGGAGTCGATATAATCTTCGTTTTTCTTTTTCAAAAGAATATTCTTTGTTTAACTCTAGGTTTTTAGGAAATCCTTGAGCATCAGTTATTTGCAAGGTGTCATTCAAGATCAAATCTGCCGCCGCCATATTTACATGAGCATCAATACGCTTATATAAATTCTTTCACAATGACAGCAAGACGTAGAATCACTCTTGTGTCTGATTCAGCAACGCAATGAACTCCTCTTCTGTTCCGGGTTTCACCGGCGGCTCGAATGCGCTATCAGGGACTGCTGTGC
>JAAOYD010000085.1 GCA_018221165.1 Candidatus Woesearchaeota archaeon
GAAGTAAACCCTTTTTATTCTCAGACGTATTCCCATTCTTTATGACTGAATCGACACCCGACAGGGTTTCCCTTGAACTCCTCGACAAGTTTGATGAGTTCTCGGAGCGTTTTGGCGGGGTCATTGACTATTCACGGGCCTCAGGGCTCGCTCAGCACACACTCTATCAGATAGAGGGCAAGCTGATCAATGCGGACCTCGGCATCAGGCTGTACACGATTGCGGCGATGGCACGTCCCGTTAGGCGTATTCCTTTTGTCCTCCGAAAAGGGCCCAGGATTGCACGTCTTGGGAATCGAGACCTTCTCATTCCTCGGAACTACAAGGACTATTTCAGGGCTTTTTTCACGCACCATGCCCAAGGCTTTTCAGAGAGGGAGCTGGCGAAGCGATTGACGGATGAAACAGGTGTGAGTTTCGCCCAGACGACTATGCACTATTACCTTCATGGTGATTCCATCCCCGATGTGCTCCGTCTCGAAGCCATATCGAGGTTCTTCAATCACCGTCCTGAGTACTTTGTTGATCGCAAGTCCTTACACCTATAGTTTGCAGGAAACTATTTTAACCCCGAGCAATTTCTCTCGCAATATGTCCCTACTCGTGCGTTGTGATGAGATCCTTTCTGGTGAGAACAACTTTTCTCCTGAAGAGCGTCAAGCTGTGGAGCAGCTCGGTGAGCGTCTCCTCGCCGACCCGAAAGGGGAGAATATTCCGTTTGTGGATGTTGATTTCACTGCCCAAGTTATTAGTCACGTTCCGCTCATATTCATGCATGGTACGCCAGTAATGCCTTCCAACAGGGCCTATGGTCCTACCTTCAAGAAGTGGCTGGGAGCTACGCTGAGCTATTACCAGGAGATGAGCATGCACACAAAAGGCGGACTCGCTAAGCGAACACATATAGGTCCAAAACGCCTGGCAGACATCCTCGGTGGTCACGTGTGGCCAACGTGTCATGAGGTGAGCGTCATCGCACCACCCATTGAGTTAAGGGCCACCTACCTTGTTTCGTTTGCAGATTATGAATCCATGAAGTCCGACCCGAACACTGCCCGCAAAAATCAGGTCTTAGCGCGGCGCCGGACCTGGTAACAATACATAAATAGCCCTTCTGAGTCCTTTTTTCAATGGCAAAGCTCGCTATGGACGACCCATTCTTCTTCGCCAAGGCGCTGAAGTGGTATAAGCAGCGCAAGGTACAGGAGGCTATTCTCGCTGAGTGTGACCACCGCGAGGTCTCTCCGCGCTTCGGCCAGGGCTTTGGCAAGCGTCCTGATGGCTTGTTCTACCCTGCGGATGTCATGGTGTTCGCCCGCCAGAAGGCTACTTCCTTCCACTGTTCTGAAGAAAGGTGGCGCGACCCCTTGAATCTCAAGACAGGCAGTTCTAGGAAAGTGCTTGATGACCTCCGTATCGGCTGGGATTTGGTTTTGGATATTGACTGTCCCTATTGGTTGTATGCGAAGCTCACAGCTTCCTTGTTCATCAAGGCATTGAAAGACCATGGCGTCAATTCCGTCAATGTGAAGTTCAGTGGGAGCAAGGGCTTCCACATTGCTGTGCCCTTCGAAGCTTTCCCTGAAGAAGCTGATGGCCGACCAACCGCGTCGCTCTTCCCCGAAGCGCCCCGTGCTTTGGCACAGTATTTGCTTGAGTACATCAGCAACGAGCTCATCAAGGTGCGCGAGAACAACATCATCGTCTTCGACAAGAAGTTCAAGGTGACCTTCGACAAGCTCAAAGAGCATACGGGGAAGGAATCCAAGGATTTTGTTCAGCAGGTCTGCCGCAAATGTCGCGCGCCGAAGGAAGCGAGCGACGCGCCAGCGTCGTATCTCTATCTCTGTGCGAGTTGCGGGCATACCCAGCGACAATCAGAACTCACTGATTATCTCCAGTGCGAGCGCTGCAACGGTGTGATGGAGCCACAGAAGGCGAAGAAAAAAGGCGGTTGCAAAGCCTGTGGGAATAATGAGTTCGAGCCACGCTTCAACGTTTTGGCGTTGATCGAGGTCGACACGATTCTTTTGGCTTCCCGACACCTCTACCGTACACCCTATTCTCTTCACGAGAAGTCAGGTTTGGCCAGCAAAGTCTTTCCCATCGAGCACCTCATGGAGTTCGAGAAGGACGAAGCGAAGCCAGAAAATATCAAGGAATTTCCGCGTTTTATCGACGGAAGCACAGTCAAGAAGGGTGAAGCCGGCAAGTTACTTTTGAAAGCCTTGGATTTTGTCGGCGAGCAGGAGCGCGTGAAAGGTACGAAGGAGCACAAGTCGTTCGCCATCCCTGAAGAGGCGATTCCTGAAGAATTGTTTCCGCCCTGCATGCAGAACATCCTGAAAGGACTTGTTGACGGCAAGAAGCGGGCCATGTTTGCTTTGACGAATTTTTTGCGTGCCTGCGGCTGGGGACAGGAACAGATTAAGGCACGTTTGGAAGAGTGGAACAAGGTCAATCCCGAACCACTCAGAGAAGTGACGGTGAAGAGCCACGTTCGCTACCTCAAGTTCAAGAAGGAAGTGTATCCGCCGCCGAACTGCAAATCATTCTACCAAGACATCCAAGTGTGCAAGCCTGACAATTTCTGTTCCCGTGTCAAGAACCCTGCCCAGTACGCGAAACGCAAGGCAGAGAACCTCTCCAGCGGCAAGAGCGAGGGCGGTCGCGCCAAGCTCACCGACGAGCAGAAAGCCATGCGGAAAGCGTTCAGGGAGAAGAAGACGAAGAAGGCTTAGTTTTTGCAGTCAGCCCATGCTATCGCGTCTCAAATTTCATCGTTACAACGCAGTTTGAGTGTCCAGTATCTGATACTGTATAAGGACGCACCCAGCTTCCACTATCAAAGTCTACGTCGCAAGTTGTTGAGTCCTGAGTTCCTGTCGAGGTAACCTCACAAGTCGTTCCTACGCCATCGTCCTGTATCTCAACGACAGCAGTTCCTGTTCCCGTAGTACAAGCAAGCGCAATTCCTGTTGCAGTCACATCATCCCATAAATACATTGCTTGGCCTTCTTCTCCGTTACCACCACAACTCCACTCTGCAGTACTCGCGTCAAGAGCAGCGTTTTCTCCGCACGCGAAATATATTGGCCGTCCACTGACGTTACCATCTGAGTCAATGTACATGGCTGTTGAAGTGCCACCATCCGTCGTGAAGGCAATACCGCCGCTACCTCGAACAATCAAGTCACGCGCCAAGGAGTTCGGGGCATAGCATCCGTCGCAACCAGCAATAGCGAAGAACCAATCCGTCGTGCCGTTTGAGAGTATGAGGTGTTTGGGATTTCCTGAAAGTGAGTTCGTGTAAATGTCAAGGTAGGCTCCTGGATTAGCGTTGTTAATACCAACTTCTCCTAAACTACCAGTGTCTTGAATAGTCAAATATTCATTGCCTGATGCATCTTGAATAGCATAATCCGCATCGTTTGCGTCTAGACCTTCTTGCCAATAAGTAGTTCCACCAATCTGATATCTCGTCCATACTTGATCACTCGCGGCGTTCTTATTGAGCTTAAGAAGAGCGGAACCCCCCCCATCCACAAGGATTCCCGCAGTAGTAGCAGAAGCAACTTCGAGGTCGTCGGCCGGAGCTATAGTACCAATACCGACTCGTTCATTTGTTGTATCGACATTAAACACCACTCCGTCGCTAGAATTCATTATTTGGAAGAAAACAGTCCCGTCAGTATCTGACCGAAAGTCAACTGTAGGTGCTTCTCCATAGAAGTCGAAGAGCAGCCCCCCTTTGCTGTCACTAGTTGCTGACATGTAGTCTGCGGCATCATACCCGACCCTCAACTGCTCTGTCGTGTCGATGATGTGCAAAGTAGCTGAAGGACTGGCTGTTCCGATGCCGACGTAGCCA
>JAAOYD010000086.1 GCA_018221165.1 Candidatus Woesearchaeota archaeon
GGCCGCCTCGCACTCCTTGGAGTCCAAGGCATGATCAGCAGCGCGCTCGCCGAGAAGCCGACACTCATGCTCAGAGGTCACCTCACAAAAGGACTCGGAGAAGGCAAGTACTACGTCAGTCTCAATCATTATCAGGATGAGCTCACCCGCCTTCTCGGCAGAGAACCCTGGCCTGGAACAATGAATCTCAGAGTAAAGCCTGAAGATCGCGCACTCTTCCTTGCCGGCATCGAGCCGATAGAAATCAAGGGCTTCTCCTCAAAGAAACGAACATATGGCAGTGTCCTCTTCTATCCTATTCGCATTGGCGACCGCGAATGTGGTTTGCTCTTGCCAACCCGCACCACCTATGGCCCTGAAAAGGTCGAGCTTGTGGACAGCATCGAACTCCGCCCTGCATTGCAACTCAAGGAAGGGGATGAGGTCGTTGTGGAACGACGGGTGCAACAATGAAGAAAACTATACTCGGCACACTTTTCATCTGTACCGCAGCGGTGCTCTGGGGTTTCGACGGTGTCGTGCTCACACCGAGACTGTTTAATCTCTCTGTACCGTTCGTCGTCTTCCTTTTGCATTTCGTTCCGTTTGTTTTCCTCCAGCCGTTCATGTACAAGAGCTATGGAAAAATCTTCGCGATGAAGAGAGAAGGATGGCTGATGCTGTTCCTCGTCGCATTCTTCGGCGGCCTTATCGGCACGTTTGCCATCGTCAAGGCATTGTTCCTCGTCAACTTCGATCATCTCAGCGTCGTTGTGTTGCTCCAGAAACTTCAGCCTCTCTTTGCCATCATCCTCGCAGTGCTCATCCTGAAGGAACGCCTCTCAAAGCATTTCCTGGCATGGGCCTCGCTTGCCATCGTCGGTGCCTATCTTGTGGCCTTCGGTTTCGCAGCACCCGCCCTGGGTGCGAGCCTAACAGCAGTGATACTCGCAATTGTCGCGGCCGCGTCCTTCGGTGCCTCCACAGTGTTCAGCAAGAAGCTGATAGCCTCCCTTGATTTCAAAAGCGCCACATTCGGACGTTATGGAATGACGACCTTACTCAGTCTCCTCTATCTCTTCATCGCAGGTGTTGGACTCCCATTCTCTACAGTCTCTCCGCTGAACTGGCTCTTCATCCTCATCATCGGCATCTTCACCGGTGTGGGAGCGCTCTTCCTCTATTACGCTGGTTTGACACGCGTAAAAGCATCTGTGTCGACGATTTGCGAGCTCTGTCTGCCACTGAGTGCGGTCGTGTTTGATTGGCTGATAAACGGCTCTGTTCTCGGACCCTGGCAGTGGCTCGGCGCAGTCATCCTCATTGGCGCTATCGTCAAGATTAGTACTGGCCAGACTTCGCCGCGCGCTCGTAGTTCAACTCAGAAATGATGTTCTTGACTCGATCGTTCTCGTCAGGGAGCAAGGTCGGGTGCTTGATACCTGTGGCTGCGTGGACCTGAAAGCGTGCGCAGTTCTCAAAATCACTACCGCAGAACTTTACTCGGTAGAAGGCTGCTTCTTTCGGCATTCTCACTAGCCAACCATTGAAGAAAGCGCAGTTCTGGCAGAGGGGGCAATCAGTCATAGAGCATCTGAGCACTTATAGATTCCGTTATATTAAAAATTATTTATTTCTACAACAAGAAAACCGTCCCTGCGGAGAATCGAACTCCGATCTCCTGGACCGCAACCAGGTATTCTATCCATTAGACTACAGGGACGTA
>JAAOYD010000087.1 GCA_018221165.1 Candidatus Woesearchaeota archaeon
AAGGAGGGAGGGGGGACTTTATCACTTCTAAGTAGTTAATTATAGAAACATTTATAAATATCAAACAGCTTATTATCTCTATGTTCATCATATATTGTAGTGATTCCCGAGCTGAATTTGACTCCGGTTATGTTAACTCCAGAACAGGAGATGAAACAGCTGTCAGAGATGCTGCAGTTTTAGCTCTTGCTCAGAATCAAGCTTTTAGAACAGGACCTACCCGACGAGCAGAAGTGCCATCTGATCTTCCCGAAATTGTTGCATCCGAACTTAAAGAAACCCCCTCGGAAGACTCCTGGACAAAGAATGGTAAACAATACGAAATAGATCTTAATGATAACCCTGTAATACGCGCTTATCTTAAAACACAAAGAAATGAAAGAGGATTTCTTAAGCATGATCGTTTCCCCGCACCAGCATTAGATATTGTCGTTTACGATCTCGCAAATGAACGTTTGAGAACTATAGCTGGGAAAAATCATTTGACAACAATGCCTAAGAACATTTTTCACCCAATATCTGATAAAACTAATCCAACAGTGATTTTTGAATAATCACTTACTCAATAGTTCTATTTCTTTCTTTAGACGTGGAGACAAGCGAGTATTTGCCAATTCTCCAGGTTTTTCTATAAGAACATTCATCCCTTTCTCTGCATATCTAGGAACTAAGTGCCAATGCACATGATTTGCTTCATCCATATACATCAAATAAACTTTCTTTATTTTAAGGACCTTAAGCATAGCATCCCTTACTAAATCTATAACATCCATTAAGTGTTCGTATTCTTTTTTTGTTAAAAGATGTAAATCTCGCACTTTATTTTTCCAAACAACGACAACATGACCTTTAGATATTGGATAATTAGCGAGTGTTGCATATAGTTTCTCATCCTCGAAGAAAACAGCACCTCTCTTTGGTTCTGGCAAATCAGCATTCATATACTCATCTAACACTACATTCTTTTTAAGCGTTTTGAATGGGACTGTAACCATAGCTACCCCTTCGGGAGGGGGGACTTTACCTTTCTTAGTGTAAAACAGCAACCTTTAAATAGTACTTATTAACTAGTAGTAACAATGGTTGATTTCTCTCTTAATCAAGAACAGGCACCTCCACCGAGGCCTCAGATGACTGTGCATGAATCGTACAACGAAGAGGAAGATGAGGTCAAAAACAGCGAGAGTATTGATGTTCTTGTGCAAGTTGAGAACAGCCGCAGTATTGATGACCAAATAGACTCTACTGGAGGTCATGCTCCGACTAATCCATTCAACCCTGAAAACCCTATCGTTGTCCAGTATAACTCGCAGCAAGAAGGGCCTGAAAATACGTATAAGAACGAAATTCCTGGCCAAGAAAACAACTCAGTCGCCTATCAAGGAAATGAACAAGAAAAAGATGTTTCTAGTGCCTATCATCATCCATAAAATACGTTTACTCTTCGCCGAAGTTCTTCGGTGAGACGTCGATGAACGGCATCCCTGAAGTCGCTTGCGGCATCACACCATCCCACTTATCGATAGCAGATATCATCATCTCAATCTCCCTCAATTGAATAAGCTCTGGTGTCACAACCATCTTCTGCAAACGAAGCGCTTCTGCTTCACCTTGTGCTTGCGCAATCTGTTGCTCCTTCTCAATCTTAATACGTTCTAAATCACGTTCAGCCTTGAGCTTCAACTGCTCAGCAGTCACTTTCTGCTCAATAGCATGATCGAATTCCTCACTGAACTGGAAATTCACAATATTCATATCATCAACGATCAAATAATACGGAGCAAGCTTTGTTGTAATAGTGTCCTTAATTTCTCGCTTCACATCCGGACGCTTAGTGATAAGTTCTTCAGCAGTATAGGTTGCACTAATCGACTTCACAACTTCTTCTATTGAAGGTTGGATAATTCTTTCCGCATAATCAAGACCAACTTCAGTATACAACTTTTGAGCTGCAGAAGGACTAACATGGAAATTCAACGCGACGGTTGTTTGCACATCTTGCAAATCCTTACTACTGCTATCAACAACCCGTTCGACTTTCTGCGTTCGCACTTCCATCTTTACCACAGTCTGGACGAGTGGAGCTTTGAAATGCAAGCCTTCACCCATCGACATAGCACTTGGTTTCCCGAAAGTGAGCAAGACACCACGGTACCCTGCACTCACAGTGTAAAAACACCCAAAGAATATAATAACAACAATAACAATAAACCCGATAAGTCTAAGCTTATTCCCAACATTAACATTCACTTTATCCATCTGCATCACCCTTCTACAAAAAACAATCATGAGATTCTTTATTAATATTCTTAAAAAATTCACCGATACATTTATATCCCCCTTTCTCCAAAATCAAGAAATGCGAAGAGAACTCTGGGCAGGGTATGCTATGGTTGCATTGTTCATTCTGCTCTCTCTTCTGCTGAAAAACTACGAGTTCGTCGGCTATGCCCTCATCCTCGTGCCGTTCCTTCTCCTCATCCATTGGACGGACAAATGGTTCAACTACAAACCAATAGCCCTCTGGGGGCTCATCGTGTGGATGCTCCTCCACCTCCTCGGCGGCTTACTCGTCCTCGGAGACACCCGCCTCTACGACTTCATCCTCATCCCACTCATAGGAGAGCCCTACCTCATCCTCAAATACGACCAGTTCGTGCATGTCTACTGCTATGTCGTCATGGCACTCCTGCTCGGCAGCGTCGTCACACACACTGCAAGAAAGAACGCTTCGCCCTGGGCAATCGGCACGCTCATCGCCCTGGCAGCAGCAGGCATCGGCTCAATCAACGAAATCATAGAATTCGCCATGGTCGTCATCCTCAACAACCAAGGAGTGGGCGGCTATACCAATACAGCTATCGATATCGTCGCTAACTTCATTGGCGGCATCGCTGGCGCAATTATATTTCTCAAGATGAAGCGTTGAATAATTTCTTTTTATAGCAATTTAGGGCTTTCAGACGGTTTCTTCCGATAGCTTTAAAAGGAGGTCAAATTTCTCAGGCGAGAACAGTGCGCGCTGGGCGAGTATTACGGGTTGGGCAGCCATTCTGAGGCATATTCCGAGTAGTCAGAATACTCTGCCAGCATGCTGTATCGACGACAAGCCCCGATAGTGTAGTCGGCCTATCATGCAGCCCTGTCGAGGCTGCGACCCGGGTTCGAATCCCGGTCGGGGCGTAAGCCACGAACGGTCCCGAGCGCAAAGCGTGAGGACACCGGTCGGGGCGTTCAGGTTCGCACAGGGCCGTTAGCTCAGCCTGGTAGAGCAGCGGACTTTTAATCCGAAGGTCAGGGGTTCGAATCCCTTACGGCCCATAGGGAATCAAAGATTCCCAGGGGCGTAAGCTCAGAACGCGGCAACGCGTGAAGTCGCTTACGGCCCATGAACAGTTCCAGCGGAGGAGTGTTACCAAATGGCATCCAAGACTTCAAGTTCTAAAAAAACCGTCAAGGTCGCAAAGAAGAAGACAGCTGTGAAGAAGCGAGCGCTCGGCGAGAAGAAACCGAAGAAACTCGTTGAGATTAGCAACTTCAGTCCGGCCTCCCATGAACTCGTGTCGACGCATGAGAAACTCAGCGACAAAGACGCGAAAGCAATCTACGAAAAATACCACGCGACGCTGAAAGAACTCCCAAAGATTAGCGTCTACGATCCCGCAATCGTCGGACTTGGTCTTCGAGAAGGAGACATCATTAAGATCACGCGCCCGAGCCCAACAGCAGGCACGACAGTCTTCTATAGAGGTGTTGTCGATGAGTAAGACTATGGAACACGCAGGACAGCTTCTCATCAAGAAGTACTTTGAGGAGAATGGCATCATCAAAGCCGACATCGACAGTTTCAACCACTTCATCGAGACTGAGCTGCAGCGCATCCTCGAAGAGAACAAGATTATCGAACCCACTATCATCCCGAGCAACGTGGACGAGTTCAAGATTAGCCTTGATAAGATTTGGGTGACCAAACCTGAAATTACGGAAGCGGACGGTAGCACAAGACCTATCTACCCAGTTGAGGCACGCATGCGCAAGCTCAGCTACGCAGCCCCTATCTATCTGGAAGTGAGCGCGCACATCAACAGTGTGCAACGCGAATCCTTCAAGACGCAAATCGGCAGCCTCCCCATCATGCTAAAGAGCAAGAACTGCCACCTGCACGGACTCACCCAGGAAGAACTCATCGCGAAAGGCGAAGACCCAACAGACCCGGGCGGCTACTTCATCATCAACGGAACTGAAAAAGCCATCGTTGACATTGAAGACCTGGCAAGCAACCGGTTCATCGTCGAGAAGAACTCCACAGGTATCAGCAAGTTCAGTGGCAAAATTTTCAGCGAGCAAGGCTCCTATAGAATTCCACACATGGTTGAGAAGCTCAAAGACGGTATCTTTTACCTCACCTTCACAAGGGTGAAGCGTATCCCGCTCATCCCAGTGATTAAAGCACTTGGATTGACAAAGGACGAGGAGATTATGCAGGTCATCGGTCTGCAGGAAAACAGCGAAGTTATCATCAACCTCTACGACTTCGTTGACATTAAGGATGAAGAAGAGGCACTCGACTTCATCAGTAAGAAGGTCGGCATCAGCCAGACACGAGAGATTAGATTAGAACGCATGGCTGAAATCCTCGACAAGTACCTATTGCCGCACGTCGGTATGAAACCAGAAGACAGGCTCATGAAGGCGCAGAACATATGCAAATATCTCAAGCACTATATCCGTGTCACGAACAACGAGCTGCCTCTCGACGACAAGGACCACTACATGAACAAGAGACTCAAGATGAGCGGCGAGCTCCTTGGAGAACTCTTTAGAGTCAACATGAAGGTGCTCATCGGCGACATGCTCTACAACTTCCAACGTATTGTGAAACGTGGCAAGTTCCCCAGCATCAGAGTTATTATCCGTGAGAAATTGCTCACGCAGAAAGTGTACTCAAGCATGGCAACAGGAACATGGGTTGGCGGCCGCACTGGTGTCTGCCAGCGAATGGAACGCCTCAACTTCCTGCAAGCCTTGAGCCACCTCCAACGTGTGGTGAGCCCGCTCAGCGCGAGTCAGGAGAACTTCGAGGCACGCACATTACACGCCACTCACCTTGGTCGCCTCTGCCCGTCAGAGACGCCAGAAGGAGGCAACATTGGATTGCGTAAGAACCTCGCCCTGCTAAGCAGGCCGAGTCAGACCATCGACGAAGAATATGTGCTCCGAGAAATCAAGAAACTCGGGCTCAATATGGCTAGGTGATTATGATGACTGATGTCTACATGAACAGCAAATTCATCGGAAACGTCAAGGACGGTGCCGAATTCAGGCAGCAGCTCATTGAAGAACGACGCCTCGGTAAGTTGCCCGAACATCTCAACGTACACTATCAGGCAAAGCGTGACGAACTCTTTATTGAAACCGCCACCGGACGTGGATTGCGACCACTTATCGTCGTGAAAGATACGAAACCTACATTGACTGAACGTCACATCGAGCAGCTCGAGAAAGGCGAACTTGCCTGGAGCGATCTTCTGAAGCAAGGCGTCATTGAATATCTTGACGCAGCAGAAGAAGAGAACGCGTTCGTTGCACTTGAACCAAAAGACTTGACACCTGAGCACACGCATCTCGAAGTGAGCAGCGTCGACATCGTCGGCATCACAACCGGGCTTGTGCCATTCGCACACCACAATCAAGGTGCCAGGCTAATGCAGGGAAGTAAGAACCAGAAGCAAGCCATTGGCTTCTACGCCGCAAACTATTACACTCGTCTCGACATGGACGTCAATCTGCTCCACTACGCACAAGAGCCAATCGTCAGGACGCTCATCAACGACGTCATTAGCACGAAAGATCATCCGTTCGGCCAGAACGTGGTAGTTGCAGTCATGGCCTACAAAGGCTACAATATGGAAGACGCAATCATCATAAACAAGGCAAGCGTTGATCGAGGACTCGCACGCGCTACCTACTACCGCCCAGTCAATGCGGAAGAGCTACGATACAGTGGCGGTCTCGTCGACGAGATTGGCATTCCAGACAAGGACACTAAAGGCTTCCGAACGGACCACGATTACCGCTTCCTCGAAGAAGACGGCCTCGTCTACCCCGAAGCGAAAGTCAAGGAAGGCGACGTACTCATTGGCAAGACCTCACCTCCGAGGTTCCTCAGTGCCATGGACGAGTACAACCTGGCCACAAACTACCGTCGAGAATCCTCGATGAGCCTCAAGCACGGCGAGGAAGGTGTGGTTGACTTCGTCATGATGACAGAGAACGAAGAAGGCAACAAACTCGTGCAAGTCCGCCTCAGGGATCAGCGTATCCCAGCTATTGGTGACAAGTTCACGAGCAGGCACGGACAGAAAGGCGTCATCTCACTCATCGTACCAGAAAACGACATGCCTTTCTCCTCGACCGGCATCAAGCCAGACATCATCTTCAACCCGCACGGTCTACCAAGTCGTATGAC